>VXRI01000393.1 GCA_009838595.1 Chloroflexota bacterium
GCTCAATGGGATGCGAGTTGCGGAGCCCGTCTAGGCTGAGGGCGCGGTTGGTGTCGTTTGACACGAACTGCGTCCACATTTCCCAGTCGGGGAATAGCGCGTCGGTTGCTCTGTCGCCCATCCAAGACGCGAAGCTTTCGTTGAGCCATAGGTCGTTCCACCATTCCATGGTTACGAGGTCGCCGAACCACATGTGCGCCATTTCGTGCGCGATGATGGCGGCGACAACCTGGCGTGTGCCTACGGATGTGTTCTCCGGGTCGACGAGCAGCGCCGTCTCGCGGTAGGTAATCGCCCCCCAATTTTCCATCGCGCCGGCGGCGAAATCCGGTATGGCGAAGTGGTCTAGCTTTGGCAGCGGGTATGGTATGCCGAAGTAGTCGTTTAAGTATTTCAGCAGGCGGATGGATGTGTCCAAGGCGAAGCGCCCTTGCTCTTCGCGTCCGCGCGTGGTGAAGACACGCATCAGTGTGCCATTGTCCGCGACGCCTTCTATGTGCGACAGATCGCCCACGACGAAGGCAAGCAAGTAGGTGGACATTGTGGGGGTCTCGGCATAGCGTACTGCCTTGACGCCGGGGCGCACCTCTTCTTCGCTGACGACGGGCATGTTGGACACCGCCACCATGTCCGATGGGACGATGAGCGTTAGATCGAATATCGCCTTTAGCGCGGGTTCGTCCCAGCATGGGAATGATCGGCGCGCGTCGGTCGCTTCCATCTGCGTGGTCGCCATGTGGCGTTCGTTGCCGTCGATGTCGGTGTAACTGCTGCGGTAGAAGCCGCGCAGTTTGTCGTTCAGTTCTCCGGTGAATTCGAAGGCGAGCGCTGCTTCGCCTGTGGGCAATTCAGCGCCGAACTCCAGCGTTGCAGTTTCGGCTTCTTCGTCGAAGGATATACTTTGCGCGGGCAGCGTCTCGCCGCCGGACAGCGTTACAGAGCACGACTGAATCTCGATTTCGATGCAGTTCAGCGTGATGGCGCTCGTGGGCGACAGCATTTCAATCTGAATCGTTTCGCTGCCGGTGAATGTGAATGTGCTGAAGTCCGGCTCTAGCGTGATGTCGTACTTGGCAGGCTTGACATTCGCCGGAATCAGAAATGCGTTTGAAGTGGTCATTGATTCCTCTCAGTGATCGCCTCTGATTTGTCAGAGGCCGGTGACATATGGTCGTGCGCGGCTAGCTCGCCGTCCAGTTGGGCTTGCGCTTTTCGGAGAACGCCAGCGGTCCTTCTACGAAATCGTCGGACGCGGCGGCTTTTAGCTGCTCAGAGTATGTGCGGTTGAGTGCGATGTCAAGCGGCCAGTCGTAGCCGCTCGTCGCCATCTGTTTGCTGGCGCGCGCGGACAGTGGCGCGACTTCTAGGATTTCGTTCGCCCAGCGCTCTGCCGTCGCCATCAGGTCTGCCAGCGGCACGACTTCGTTGACCAAGCCGAGCCGATACGCTTCCTGCACGGGTATGCGGCGCGCGGTGAGCAGCATGCCCATCGCAATCTTGTATGGGACGTGGCGCGGCAGTCTATGCACGCCGCCCGCGCCGGCAATCAGCCCAACGCGCGGCTCAGGCAAGCCGACCTCTGCGTGGTCTGCGGCGATGATAATGTCGCATGCCATGGCGAGTTCCAGACCGCCGCCGAGCGCGTAGCCGTTGACTGCGGCGATTATGGGTTTCCAGCACTCAAAGTTGGATGTGATGCCGCCGAATCGGGCAATCTCGCCGGAGCGGTCGCGTCTGCCGCGCTCTGCGGTGTATCGCAGGTCATTGCCGGCGCTGAACGCACGCTCTCCGATGCCGGTAAGTATCGCAACCCACGCGTCCGGGTCGTCTCGGAATGCGCTGAATGCGTGGTACAGCTCAGCGTTCGCGGGCGGGTGCAGCGCGTTCAGGCGTTCGGGCCTGTTGATGGTTACATAGGCGATGCGCCCCTTCTTTTCGTATGTGATGAATTCGTACGACATTGCGTTCTCCTATTTTGCACAGCGCGATTCGCCGGCTTGTAATGCAGTTTTCGCAGTGGGGATTATACCAGTTCCGGCGGGCTTACTTCCTACCGCCCCAGACATCCCAGTGAGTAACTTCTTCGATGGGCTTGCGGCGCGTGGGACCGTAGCGCACGCCGTCCGCCGGGTAGCCGATGGGCAGCAACGCGGCGGTTTCCACATTGTCCGGTATGCCGAATATCTCGCGCACTTCGTCTTCGTATTGTTTGTGGAATGTGGTGAGCACGCTGCCCAGCCCAAGACCGCGCGCCGCGAGCAAGATGTTCTGCACTGCCGGATATATGGATGATCCGGTGGTCAAGTTAGTTTCTCCGCCATGCTCTATGCATGCGAGCAACAGTACGGGGGCGTCGTCCATGTGCTCAATGAGATGTGTCGCGGAACGAAGTATGCGTGGGTTGGCATCTTGCAGCCACTGTAGGTTGGGCAGCGCGTTGCGTCCCGCGCGCCGGTATATGTCCGATAGCTTGGCGCGTTTCTCGGCGTCTTGAACTATGACGAAATGCCACATCTGGCGGTTCGTGCCGCTCGGCGCCTTGGACGCGGCTTCGAGTATCTTGTTCAGCGCCTCTTGCGGCACCGGGTCCGGCTTAAAATTGCGTATTGCTCGCTGCGTGCTCATTGCATCAAACAGGCTTATGTCTTCGCTCATTGTACGCTCCCGTATGGTGGTTTTCTGTGATTGTTTTGTTAGTAGGTTATGAGTTGATTCCGGTATAGGGACAGAATGATTATATCGCATTGCATAGTCGCTTTGTGTGCGGCATGAGCGGCGCTCTGATAAGATAGGCGGGCATCATTTTAGACAAATCGATAGCGGTAGAATGTAACACATGGAGGCAACGCAGATGAAGGTCGGCACAGGGATGCGAGGCGGGTTGGTGGCGGACATTCCCGAAAACGCTCGTAAGGCGGAAGAGTTGGGCTACGACTTTTTCGCCACTAATGAGACTAAGCACAATCCGTTCGTAACGGCGACGCTGGCGGCGGAACATACGAAGCATGCGCAGGTGCGAACATCCATCGCGCTGGCATTCGCGCGCAGCCCGATGGACACAGCGTATATGGCGTGGGACTTGCAGTCGCTGTCGGGCGGGCGCTTCCAGCTCGGCATGGGTAGTCAGGTGCGCGGGCACATCGTCCGGCGCTTCAACATGCCGTGGGGTCGGCCGGCTCCGCGTATGCGCGAATACATACAGGCGATGCGCCATGTTTGGGACAGTTGGCAACACGGCACGCGCGTGAACTTTCAGGGCGACTTCTACAACTTCAACCTGATGCCGCCGTTTTTTACGCCTGACCCGATTGAGAATCCTGACATCAAGATATACATCGCGGCGGTCAACGAGCGGATGCTGCAAGTCGCCGGCGAGGTGTGCGATGGCGTGCTTTTGCACTCGTTCGGCACATTCAAGTACATCAACGAGGTGGTTATACCCAACCTGCAGAAGGGCGCGGACAAGGCGGGTAGGTTGCTGGCGGACATCGACATCAACGGCGGCGCGTACATCATCACTGGACCCAACGACGAAAGCATCGAGCGCAGCCGTCAAGAGGTCAAGAACGCCATATCGTTCTACGCGTCCACGCGCAGTTACGCGCCGGTGATGAATCACCACGGCTGGAACGATACGGCGCAGCGGCTATACCGCATGTCGGTGGAGAACAAGTGGGGCGAGATGGGCGCGCTCATCACCGATGAGATGCTTGATGAATTCGCCATAGTGGGCGGCTATGACGAAATCGTGGACAAGATTAAGGAGACCTACGGCCCGTTCGCAAGCTCGCTAAGCTTCTCGATTCCGGTGCACTCCGGCGAGGATGAAGAGATCCTGAATGATATGATTGCGCGGTTGCAGGC
>VXRI01000141.1 GCA_009838595.1 Chloroflexota bacterium
TTGTTATCCATTCTGCTAAGGTCCAAGCCTTCGACGCGCGCTTGCGTCGTGCCGTTTGTGACGCCTTCCGCCGGCTTTTTTGGGACTTCGTCCGCCCAGTTCAGCGTGCGGGCGCCATTTTCGCCCTGCAGCATTTCCTGCAGCGACAGCAGCGTATTGCAGTCGGACACAAGCCTATCGCGCGCCGCGCCATTTGCAGTCTGAACCGCCACAGAATCGGCGCACTCGCCCTCGCCGCAGAATTCTAGGTCTAGCGCTCTAAAGTCATTTCTTTGGATATTTTTCAATTCCTTGGGTACGCATCCGACAAACTCATTGCCGCGAAGATACAGGTCGCTCAAGTTCGGAATGTCCCTGAGTTCATCAGGAATTTCGCCACTCAGCATGTTGTCCGTAACAGCTAGGACTCGCAGTTTGGAGAGACCTCCCAGTCCGGATGGCAGATGTCCGCTGAGCCTGTTTCTTTCGAGCGACAAGTCCTCTAGCAAGGTTATTCTCGCTAATTCCGGCGGTATCTCGCCGCTCAGCATGTTGTCGTCGAGATGCAGGGATTTCAATTTTGGAAGACTTCCCAATTCACCAGGGATGGCGCCAGTCAGTCTGTTGTCTTTAAGATTGATAATAGTCAATTCCTCCAGCATGCTCAACTCTGGTGGAATCGCACCGCTTATCATGTTGTTCCCTAGTGATGTGTAATGCAGGGATGACATGTCGCCAATTGCTGCCGGTATCGGGCCGGAGATAGAGTTATAATCAAGGATTAGAATTTGCAATTTGGTGAGGTTGCCAAAAGACGAAGGCAATGAACCGCTCAGATTGTTGTCGTATAGGTGTAGTGATTCCAGCGCGTCGAGTTCGCCTAGTTGCGAAGGCAGCCGACCATTGAGTCCGCGCGTAAGCAATACCAGACCAATTACTCTGCGCGGCGAGCTGCTAATGATTATGCCTTCCCACTGTTCTATCGGTGTGTCTGGGGACCAGTTGAGTTGTTTATTGGTGGAAAGATTGCCTTCAAGTATGCGTTTCGCACCCAATAGGGCGTTGCAGTCTCCCACCAGATCTGCATTTTCGAAGGGATTAGGCACGGCGGGCTTGTCAAAGCATATACCACTAGGGCATAAGGGCAGTTCGAGACGGGCTATGTCATTATCAGAGGCAGTCCCAAAATTCGCCGGCACGCAGCCGCTGAACGAATTGCCCGCAATTTTGACCTCTTCCAGATGGGATAGCCGATCCAATTCGGTAGGTATTTCGCCGGTTAGCCGATTATCAGCAAGATCCAATACTGTGAGGCGATGGAGAGCGCTAAACCCGACAGGTATTTCGCCAGTTAGATCGTTATCGCCAAGACGTAGGACTTGGAGACTGACCAGCCGTCTCAACGAGAAGGGTATCGAACCCTCCAGATTGTTATGGTCTAGTTTTAGTGTTTCCAATGCGGTGAGATCGCCCAGTTCAGTGGGTATTGTCCCTCTCAGTCGGTTGGAATCGAGCTCCAACACTGCCAGATTACCGAGCGTGCCAAGTTCGCTGGGAATTTCGCCATACAGCCTATTGTCCGACAGCGACAAAGTTTCCAAACCGGAGAGCGATTCAAGTTGGGCAGGAATAAAGCCATTCAACCCTCTGTTGGCAAGCGCCAATTCCGTCACGCGCAACGGCGAGCCTCCGGTGGTGACGCCGTGCCACTCATCCATCGGTACATACGCTTCCCAGTTCAACAGCCCGCGTCCCGCGAGTGTAGATCGCAGCTCCAATAGCGCCTCGCAATCCGCGACCAGTTGGGCATTGGTTGCAGGATTCTGCACTGCCCCACCGGTGAGGCAGTCAAGTTCCGCGCCCGCTCCCGGCAGACCACTCACAACCAGCCTGAATCTGCCAGCCTTTTCCACACCATAGGTCGTCGCTTCTATAGTGTATTCGCCAGCAGGGAGTTGTTCCTTTCGGATCAAGGAGTTCAAGTCCCTCCTAGGCAGAACATCGTCATTCTCCGCAACGATTTCGCCGTTGCTGCCAGCGCCACGCATGAGATATAGGTAGGTGTCAACTTCCGATGTCAGCGAAATAGATACAGTCGCAGGTTCATCGATAGTGAATGTGAAGTATCGGGTGTAATAGTTCCCAGGCCCAGGCCTATCGCTGAGAGGCCTGTTCATTGAAAGACAATTATCATCCTCAATCCAATCTCCCTGGTTAACGCTCTCTTCAATCGCTCTGCCGCAGTCCCCTAGTGGGAGGGGAGTGGCAGTTGGAGTGGGCGTAGGCGTCCGCGAGCCGGGATCAGTTTCGGTAACTCGCAGTCGCAGCAACACTTGCGTGGATGCTCCACTCTCCGCGCTTGCCAGTACCTCAATGGAGAATGTGTCCTGTGTCTCGCTGTCAAGCGTCACGCCTTCATTGAGCATTAGGTGTGCTCGATGGTTGCCTTCTTCGCTCATTCCCGCCGGCACAAGCAAGAAGTTCGCAGAATCAAAGGTTTCACGCAGCGCAAAAGTTACATCGCCATCGTCACTGGTGAATGCTTCGAAGACTCTGATGACCTCGTTTGCCTGCTCGACATGCCAGTCTTCCGGAATAGAGGTTTCGACCACAATCACGGGGCCCGCGACAAACGGCGTTGCAGTAGCGACTACTACTTGTGTTGGAGTAGGCGTCAGGGTCTCCGTTGGTGTCGCGGTGGGTGTAGATGTATTGGATGGCTGTGTCTGCGCGCCAGCGCCACCGCTGCCAAGCGCCAAAATCCCAAACAGACCGGCGGACACCAAAACCG
Source organism: Chloroflexota bacterium (assembly GCA_009838595.1). Classification (GTDB taxonomy): domain Bacteria; phylum Chloroflexota; class Dehalococcoidia; order Lucifugimonadales; family JADFKI01; genus Bin90. Next base: position 2,771 of record VXRI01000141.1, read on the forward strand.
CCAGAACAAGAGCCGTGAAAGGCTTGGATGCTGCAAACAAGTCAGTGATTTTCATATTGCCCTTTCAGCGCCATTGATATTCACGAAGGCGGCACCTGCATTAGTCATTACTGACAGCGCCATCATACACTTATTGCCAAACTGCAATTGCTGTCTATGCTTATCACAGAACTGTCGTCAATCAGCCATCAAGCCGTGCAGGTGATATGAAGAGATAGGCTCTTGCTGTTGCGCAGAGCCTATCAGTAAATGGTTATCGAACAGCACGACGACACCCCCAAAAGCAAAGCCTCAGGCGCGTCTAAACGGCATTATTCTATTCTTCGCCTGCCGCGCACATACTTAACGCCGCCAAGCATCACAAGCGGGGCGAACAGCAGCATCAAGTTCGCTGCAGACTCTTCGAAGGGCAACTGGGTCGTAGTGGAGCACGTCCCTCCGCTTTCACCGCCAGAATCTTCGTTACCTTCGGCAGATGTGGTCAAAACCGGCTCCGGTGTAGCTGTAGGCGGAACAGGTGTGTTTGTCGGAACGGGCGTAGCCGTAGGTTCCGGCGTAGCCGTCGGCGGAACAGGTGTGTTTGTCGGAACGGGCGTAGCCGTAGGTTCCGGCGTAGCCGTCGGCGGAACAGGTGTGTTTGTCGGAACGGGCGTAGCCGTAGGTTCCGGCGTAGCCGTGGGAATTGGCGTATCCGTCGGCACCGGCGTGGGCGTATCGGGGATACTCTCGAATACAAGATTTAACTCATTACGTGATCCGGGCTCAAACACGCCGGATGCAGGCGGAGTCGAAGGACGCCCATTGAGGAAGAACTCTACGGGCAAGCCGATCAATTCTTCATCGTCCGTCAAAATAACAAGGTTGATAAACTGTCCATTGGCCAGAATCGCCGCCGGCGGGCTCTGGTAGGGACCCACACGGGCAACGAGCAGCATATTCTCCGATACGGTCTGCCCTGCGACGACAATGCTTCCCGAGTAAGTCGCGGGCAGCACGGGCACCGGCGTGGGGGTCAGAGTCGCCACCGGAATTTCATTAAATGTCAGTCCAAAGTTGAACTCATTCACGCCCGGTTCATGCCGCAGGCGTTCGTT
>VXRI01000368.1 GCA_009838595.1 Chloroflexota bacterium
GGACGAGGTCGCGCGGATGCACGCCACGGCAGTCATCGACACCATAGCCATAGACACGATCATCGAGGACGGAGACGAAAAGCTGGTGCCGATCGGCGGAATCGCACACGCGGGAGCTCGGGGTATATCCAAGGTCGAAGTCCAGGTCGACGGCGATGGCGTCTGGCACGAAGCGATGCTGCGCAAGCCCTTGTCGGACACGACTTGGGTGATCTGGAGATACGACTGGCCATTCGTCGAAGGTCGGCACGAGTTCGAGGTGCGCACCTACGAGGCCGACGGCACGCCGCAGACATTGGAAGAGAACTCACCCAGGCCAAGTGGCGCGACTGGCATCCACTCGAAGGGCGCAACGGTCTAGGGTTAACTCCCATAAACTCCGTCAATTTAATACGCACTCCCTTATAGGATCGACAGTCTCCTCTCCCTCGGGGAGAAGGCTAGGGTGAGGATACTGACACAGCCTTCGCCTCTCAGCAAGTTCTGTCTAATCTCATACAGTAGTAATAACATCCACAGGGGCGGTTCGCGAACCGCCCCTTCTGTTATGAAGTGCCTGGCGGGTGCCAAAAATGACAGAACTGTACGAACTCACGGCGAGGGAGGCGGTTGCGCCAGCTCAGAATCGGGGCTGTATCTCTGTCTGGGCTGATTGACGCCGCCCTGGAACACATCTAGCAGACGCCGGCGTCTTCAACACTCTCCATATCGTGGGTGTTGCAGTGGAAATCGCTGTCGTGGAAGGGATCCCCGACATTGAAGGCCCGAGTTCCCGGCGTGTCGTAGGTGAAGGCACAGGAGTAATCCTGACTGAATCCTGAACGAACGGCTGTGGTGCCGGGGGTCCTCGACGATCCAGCGCAGGGACGGGTTAGCAGCGCCCTTGGGCAGGTCGCCGAGAACGGCGCGTATATTGACCGTCTCGCCCACCTTCAGCCGGGTCGCGCTGGGGATGAGCTTCAGCCCGGCCGGGCCGGAGCCTACATCAGCCTCTTCTGCGTCGGTGATGTTGACTTTAACTCTGACGGTGTTGTCCGTCGCGGGGTCATCGTAACCAGTGATGCCCTTGCCGTCGCTGACATGCAAGTTCAAGAGGTAATGGGAGCGCGCCTCATAGTCGAAGGTGTCGGTTGCGGTGACGAGGGGGGCGAACCCTATCAGCCTATCCGTTGGGAGGTCCGTATCCTGCGGAAGGATTTTGCGATCAATGTTGATACAAGACACGCGTATCATGCCATACCGGTCGAGTATGCTCAAAACGATTAATGTGAAAGCGCCGGCGCGACAAGCATCAACAATAAACCCGTTAGCGGCGCAACTGTGTGTTCACATCCATACTGCCCTGAGACAATTACAATAACAGACCTGGACGGACGAGATACACAGGATAAGGTCTCTATCCTATCTATCCCGCCCGTCCCGTTAGTTAGGCTTAAATCCGGTACGCTTTCACAGCCGTGTCGTGGAAGAGCGCGGCTTTTTCGCTGTCGGAGAAGTCTGCAACGATGCGCTTGAACGAGTTCCACATCACGTTGTACGAGTACGATACTTTGTCCACCGGGAAGTTGCTCTCGAACATGCAGCGCTCCACGCCGAACTGCTCGATGACATATAGGTAGTACGGGGCCGTGGCTTCCGCCAGCTCGACCGAGCCAATTGGTGTCTCGCGCTCGTGCCAGTCGTTACCGTAGTTAGGCATGCCGCAGCCGCCCACTTTCACGAACACATTCTCGTTCTGCGCCACTTCCGCGATGCTTTGCTTCCAAACTTCCATAACCTCAGCGCGCCTGCCCTCGTATGGACCGATGCCGAGCGGTGCGCCGATGTGGTCGAGGATGATACGCGCATCTGGGAACGAGCGCGCGAGGTCAACAAGCTCGGGCAGCTGCGGGTGGTACATCCACGCGTCGAATGTCAGGTCCATCTTCTGCAACACCGCGAAGCCCTCACGGAACTCCGGCGTCATCAACACGCCTGCGCCGCTGTCACGGTATGCGGGTATCACCGGGCTTGGGTCGTGCGAAGTGCCGTGCCGTATGCCTCGGAACCTGCCTTTGCCCAACTCGATATGCGCCTCAAGCACTTCTTGGACAGCGGCGCCAAGCGTCAAGTCTGCGTGGCTGGCGATTGCGGCGTTGACATTCGCCGTAACATCGGAGCGCGAGGCAGCCTCTTCCGCGACTGCCGCCACGAACTCAGTCTCGCCAAGCGGCTTCAGATGCTCTGGTCCGTCCTCGCGGTACATCGACGAGCATTCCAAGAACACCGTGCTGACAATGTTATGCCCCGATGTGAGGTCGCGCAGCAGGTCGTCGAGCATGTAATTGTTGCCGGGGCGCTCCCAAAGGTGGTGATGCGGGTCGCAGATAGGCAGATCCGGGTCGATAGTCTCTTCAGTCGTGAGTTGTAGCCAGTCTTCTGGCGCTGCAGCCATAACCATGGTAGTGTGCCTCCTAATATCTGCCTTCTGTCTTATGTAGCGTTACCGCAAAACTCGGAATTAAGGGTCTTCCATATTATTCACTATACCGGAGCACTTGCCATGCCCCCGCGCTTGCTATTCTCGCGGCGCAAGCCGCTCAGCCTCAGAGTATTGCTCTTGATGCCGTTGTAGGCCTCTCACAGTAGCATATGCATGCTACTGTGAGAGGCTTGCCTGCGATCTGTAACCAGTCTTCGCGTGGGGTAACGACGTGCCTAATCTAAATCAAACCTTGTTGAATACCAATCTCCCTACCAGTGAAAGGATCTGCCATTGTAGGTAGAATAGGCAATCGATCATCAAAGTAGTCTTTGATAGACCAAAGTTGTACAACGGGATATTCTTGTGCGCCAATCTGCAGGACCCCTTTTGACGCCGCATCTGCTCGGGCTCTCGGAGAAGAGACACGGTCAAGCGTTATGAATATGCCCATAGGAGCATTCTCGCGCTCAATGGTGCCAAGAAAATCCCTGAGCGCGCTCGCTTGAAACCTGCCACCCTTTACCTGCGCAAGCACCATACTACTGCTACCTTCAAGACTTACGAACAACTTGCCGCGTCCGTCGATTCCTCTGTCGGCCACCTGAGTGTCATTAGGCACCATTCCGGGAATGCGAGTAATCGCCCATTTCTCAAAGTCGAAAGGCCGCGCTCTCGCCATTCGGCGCGCACCGTCAATATCAGTCGGAATGCCTCGCACTTCAACCGGAATGTCCATTGGTTCAAGGCGTCTGCTGCGAATTACATCGATTGCAATGGGAGATATATCGATGCCAATCCAACGGCGATTCAGATTTGCCGCAGCAACGATAGCAGTGCCGCAACCGCAGAACGGATCTAGCACTACATCATTATCGTTAGAGGACGCTTTGACTATCCGTTCTAGCAAGGCAAGAGGTTTCTGAGTCGGATAACCGAGTCTTTCCGATGACCAGGGCATAAGGCTGTTCTGCTCAAAAACGTCGTCTGGCAGTTTGCCTCTGTCATAGTCTCGCTCTGATCCATCCGCGCGCCGCTGCCCGTCAGTCCACCTATAAGGCACACGGACTTCATCCGCATTGAAGCTCCATCTATTGGTTTTTGTGTAGAACAGTATCACGTCATGCTTGCGCGCCCATCTGCGAGTTGACGCCCCACCACCGCTGTAGTACCAAATAAACTCATTCTGGAAATTGTTCTCTCCAAAAATATCGTCCATCAGTATCTTAAGATAATGGCTTGCCGTAGGATCGCAATGTAAGTAGATGCTACCAGTAGAATTGAGCAAACGTCTTGTCTCGGCTAAACGCTGAGCCATATAACTCAGATAGGCAAGCATCCTACTCGGGCCTAGCATTTGATTTAGCCCAGTGATTGATCTATGGGCAGGGTGTGCAA
>VXRI01000381.1 GCA_009838595.1 Chloroflexota bacterium
AGCGGCAAATTGATGCAAATCGCGGCGGAACTGGCGAATATGTAAGCGGAAATCACCTTGCATCCCGCCACTCTAGGCACGAGAATCTACGAAATGCCAGTAACAGAATAAAGAACGCCGATTGTGGCATAAGAACACACAATCGGCGCGAGAGCGTAAACTGAATCGGTAAATCGATACGCGGTTAGCCTTTCAGGTCTTCGATGGCAGACGCGAAAGCGTTGAGTGTGTGCTCCACATCGGCGTTGCTGTGCGCGAGTGAGATGTAGAATTTCGTATCTCCCTTGAGCACACCGCGCGCGAGCAACAGTTCGTTGAAGCGATTGAGCATCTGCTTGTTGGCGGTCAGTGTGGAGCGGTAGTCGGTTATCTCACCATCAGTGAAGAACACATCGAAGAGCGGCGCTTCGCCTACTACGCTTGCTGGAATTTCCGCTTCGTTTAGCATTCGTTGCAATTCGCTGCGCAGCGTGTTCCCGGTGGCGAAAATGCGCTCGTAAGTGCCTTCGCGGCGCAGGATTTCCAGTGTTTTCAAGCCAGCCGCCGCCGCGACAGGATTGCCGCTCAGCGTGCCAATCTGCGGCAGAGCGTCGCCGGACGCCGGGTCGAAGTGCGACATAATTTCTTCCTTGCCTGCTAGTGCCGCAAGCGGGAATCCGCCCGCGATGACTTTGCCTAGTGAGCACATGTCCGGCGCGACGCCGTAGAACTCTTGCGCGCCGCCGTACGCGAAGCGGAAGCCGGTAACAACCTCGTCGAATATCAGCGGAATGCCGTATTGCGCCGTTACATCGCGCAGCCCTTGCAGGAAGCCGGGCTTTGGCGGTAGCAGTCGCTGGAACGGCTCGACGATTACCGCGCCAAGTTCGTCGTGGTGCTGCTCAATGATTGCCGTTGCCGTCTCAATGTCGTTGAACGGCGCGATTAGCACTTCGTCCTCTATCGCGCGCGGTATGCCGGGCGAGTCGGGTGTAGGACGGGGGAAGTCGTGCGGATTGGCGGGCGACATGCTCATCAGCGCGTAGTCGTGCATGCCGTGGAAGCCTCCCTCGAACTTCAATATCTTGTCGCGCCGGCGATATGCTCGTGCCGTGCGCAGCGCGTAGAAGGTCGCCTCTGTCCCGCTGCTGGTAAAGCGCACCTTGTCGGCGCACGCCATCGCGTCCACCAGTTCTTCCGCGAGCATTATCGCCTGGTCGTTGTTGGCGAAGAACGTCGTGCCTTTGTCCACCTGTTCGCGGACGACTTCGGTCACTTCCGGGTGCGCGTGTCCTATGAGCATTGGCCCGGAGCCGAGCAGGAAATCGACGAATTCGTTTCCACTGGCATCTCGCACTCTGCCAGCCTTGCCCTCGGTGATGACTATGTCCTTGCCGATGTTCCCGAGACTGCCGCCGGGCAATACTCGGTGCGCTCGCTCAATCAGGTCGGTCTCCACTGCGGTTAAAGTGCGCTCTACCACTGGCTTGCTCCTCACATTTTTATTTTTGTATGCGCTATAATTGTAGGCTTACTTGCATTTGTGAATGCTCCACTAGGATAGCAGAATTGGCGCGGACTGGCATATAATGTGCGCGGAATCACGACGAGTAATTCGCAGAACTATGCACGTGACAATTCGCAGACAAAAGTGATTACAGGCAATTAAATTGGGCAATCTCACCCATTTTTGGGAGGAATAACTATGAAGTTTAATATAGTAGCAGGCGACATAGCGCAGCAGGATGTTGGCGCGGTCGTGGTGAACCTATTCGAGGGCGTAACCACTCCGGGCGGAGCCACCGGCGCGGTTGATAAGGCGATGGGCGGCGCAATATCCGCGCTCATCGCAGATGGTGAAATCAAGGGAAAGAGCGGAGAGATGACGCTCATTCACACGCTGGGCAGTATCACGCCGAAGCGCGTGCTTGTCGCGGGACTTGGCAGCCCTGCCTCGTTCACGCTCGACGGCGTGCGGAGCGTGTCGGCTGAAGCGGCGCGGCATCTGAACAGTATCGGCGTGCAATCTGCGGCGACTATCGTGCACGGCGCAGGCATCGCGGGTTTGGACGAGCAGGCAAGTGCACAGGCGCTGGCAGAGGGCGTCGTGCTGGGTATGTACCGCTTCGACAAGTACAAGGCGGACGCATCAGATGCCAACCTGAATGAAATCACTGTCGTAGAGTTCGACGAATCTAAGCTGGACGCACTAAAAAGTGGCATTAACGTCGGTCGCATCATCGGCGAAGGTGTGAACCGCTGCAGAGACATGGCGAATGAACCGGCGAATAGTATGACGCCTTCAGAAATGGCGGAGCAGGCTCTGGAAGTTTCGCAAGCGCACGGCGTAGAGATTGAAGTTATCGAGCGGACTCAGATGAAAGAATTGGGCATGGGGGCGCTTCTCGCAGTGGCACAGGCCAGCGAAGAGCCACCCAAGTTCATCATCCTGCGATATAGCGGAGATCCGCAGAACACGGATAACAACATCGGGCTGCTGGGCAAGGGCATCACATTCGACAGCGGTGGGCTGGACATAAAGAACGCCGCCGGAATGGCGACGATGAAGGGCGATATGGCAGGCGGCGCGTCTGTAATCGGCGCGATGCAGGCTATTGCGCAACTGAAGCCAAAGATTAATGTAACGGTCATCGTGCCCGCAGCGGAAAACATGGTGAGCGGCGCGGCACTTCGTCCGGGCGATGTGATCCGCGCGATGAACGGCAAGACAATTGAGATTGATAACACCGATGCCGAAGGCCGGCTCGTGCTTGCGGACGCGATGTCGTACGCGCGCTCGGTCGGGCTGAACAGGCTGGTTGATGTTGCGACGCTCACCGGCGCGATGGGGATTGCTCTGGGCGACAAGTGCATGGGCGCGTTCGGCAACGATGACGAGTTCACACAGCAGGTCGTCAGCGCGGGGAACGCGGTCGGCGAACGCGCTTGGCCATTGCCTATGTACGATGAATACAAGGCGCAGTACCGCAGTGACATCGCGGATATCAAGAACACCGGCGGCAGAGGCGCAGGCGCTATAACGGGCGCGCTGATAATCGGCGAGTTCAACGATGGCGCGCCGTGGGTGCACCTGGACATCGCAGGGGTGGCGCGGACCGGCAGCGTAAAGGGCGCAAATATCAAGGGCGCGACCGGTGCGCCGGTTCGCACGTTGGTGCGGCTGGTATGCGATCTGGCGGGTTAGCGTTCAGAGATAAATTGTCAGCCGTCGGGGACGGGATGCTGGCAGCATTGCAACCCGCCCCGCCACCGGAATTTCCGTCTGCGTGGGGAATGGCGAATCTGACTGCTTGTCTATGGGCTGCGGATGTGGGTCAGAGGGCTTGGGACCTGGTGTGGCGCGGTTACGTTGAAATCGTCTAGGTCCACCGTGTCCTCCTTGGAGTTTGGTTCAACCCCATTAGAGACTGGGACCTGGCTTTTCGACTATTGCTATCCTTTGTATAAAACTTGCACATCGGGTAAGTTAATGCGGCTTGTGGGCGGAATATGCTTGTGGATGATCTTGGCCTTTTGTGCATACCACACTACGTTTGCGCTCTTCTACATTCGCACTAACGATTGCGATTGCGGTCATGCCTGGTATGCTATGGTGGTGTCCGGAATGCGCCGATGTGTTGGTGGGACTGACTCACTGGCGAATGACGAGGGTAGTGAATCTATTTCTTGTTTTTGGTGCATTGGTATTCGCATTATGACGGAGGAGGCAGCGTGACGACCGTAGCTGAGACGATAGTCAAGCCCAAGTGCTGGCGGCTACAGGCGCGTCCTCGCGGCGTGCCTAATGCGCCCCTACTCGCTTCGCTGCCAGCGATTCAAGGCTCAGAACATCTCGCGTTAGCCTTGCCTAGGCCAAACA
>VXRI01000398.1 GCA_009838595.1 Chloroflexota bacterium
GGTAGCGACCTTCGATGCGACGAAACTCATCACGTCTTCGCCAGACATCTCTTCGCCTCGTCGTGTAACGACAAACGCTTTGGGCACTTCACCGGATTCAATATCGGGCTTGGCGACGACAGCCGCGTCTGCGATGGCTGGATGTTCCAGCAGCAAGCCTTCGAGTTCGGCGGGCGGCACTTGAAAGCCCTTGTACTTGATGAGTTCCTTCATCCTGTCAACAATCCACACACAGCCATCCTCGTTCATTCGCACGATGTCGCCGGTGTGCAGCCATCCGTAGTCGTCGATTGTCTCGCGCGTGGCTTCTTCGTTGGCGTAGTAACCCTTCATCACCTGCGGCCCCCGCACTAGCAGCTCGCCCAGTTCGCCCACCGGCACATCTTTCGTGCCGGTCTCCGTGTCAACCACACGCTCCTCGGTGTCTGCAATCGCCGGTCCGACCGATCCGGGCGTCATTCGGTCAGGCTCGATGTAGTCCAGATTGGACACCGGCGAAAGCTCGGTCATGCCGTAAGCCTGGAATACGGGGAAGCCCACGATTTCTTGCACGCGCATTTGCAGTTCGGCGGATGCGGGCGCCGCGGCTAGGCAGGCGGCTATCATCGACGAAAAATCAGGCTCTAATCCTAGATTCGGCAGCATCGACAGCCCGATGCCAACGGGCGGCACGGTGTACAGGTGCGTAATCTTGTGCGTGGCGACTATGTGCAACATTTCGCCCATGTCAAAACGCCCCATCATCACTTGGGTGCCACCGGACAATATCACAGCGTTCATCAGCACCTGCATGCCGTAGATATGAAATAACGGCAGGTGCGCGAGCAATACATCGGATTCGCGCTGCTGCAGTGCTTCGCCAGGCCGCACCATGAACTGCCGTAGATTCGCCGTCATGTTGAAGTGCGTCAGCATCACACCCTTGGATAGACCTGTCGTGCCGCTGGAGTATGGCAGCGCCGCCAAATCTTCCTTGGCGTCAATTTTGACCGATGGAGGCGTCGCCGGCGATCGCTCTATAAGACCCCAGAACGAAGCGGACTCCCGCGAACTCGGCTCTATGACAATCATGCGCTTCAAGTCATGCGCGCCATCGCGGGCGGCTTCAGCCATCTGATGCAGCGATTCGTGGACGACCAGTATTTCCGCGCCGCTGTTGCTGAGCTGGTGCGCAATCTCGCGCTCACGATAGCCGGAGTTGATGGTTGTTACCACGGCGCCGGCTTTGACGATGCCGAAGAACGCAATCTCGAACTCGGCGCAGTTCGGAGCGAGCAGTCCCACGCGGTCGCCCTTGAGCACGCCTAATTTCGCTAGCGCCGCTGCGAAACGATTGCTGTACACATCGAGTTGTTGGTACGAATAAACATACTCGCCATCGATTATCGCCGCCTTCTGCGGCAATCGCCTCGCCGTCTCGCTCAAGATGTGCTGCAAAGGATAGGTTGGGTAGGGCACAAGGGATGCGCGGCCGGTTGGGGCGCTAGTCATGGCTTACCTCCAAATGTATGGGCACGATGCTGTAGCCGGTGATGGCACGCGCCGGGTTTTACTTTGTCCGTTTGTATCAAAAAATATACTCTGGCTTAAATGCTATAAATGCTAAGAGTGGCAAAGGGTATGAACGGAATGGAATCAGCTCAAGAATATCGTAACGCTGGCGTGCGGGAAGATTACCTGAATGTTCGCCCTGCGCTCACGTTGCATCGTGACGGCATAATCAACGTATTGCGGGTCGTCTTTGGGCAGATTGTGTGGGCATGCCTCGCCGCGCTCCTCGTGTGGGCAGAGGTGCATGCCCGCTTGGTAGTCCCAGAACCCGACGAGTTTCATCGGGAAGTACAGCGTCTCAGCCACCGTGCGCAAGTCTGCGATTATCTCGCTCGCCCGCGAATCGCCGTCAGTCTCGACATGCAGCGTTACCTTGTCAATCGCCATATTCGCAGTACGATTTGTCCTTTCTCTTGTCATAGGTGAGTATGGGATTAGCGTGATTTGTAATTCACCCGCCGTTTCGCACCTTTACAGCGTATCCGCAGTGCCCGCGATGAGAGTGCTTGCCGCTGCGAACATGCCACCGGGCCCGTGCGCTATGCCGACTTGCGCGTCTTGCACTTGTCGTTCGCCCGCTTCGCCACGGAGTTGGCGAGTCAGCTCGATGAGTGTGAACATACCGTACATTCCCGAGTGAGTGTATGACAGCCCGCCACCGTTGGTGTTCATTGGGAAATCTCCGCCCGGCACTGTACGCCGCTCTGCCATGAATGGCCCGCTTTCCCCCGGATTGACGAAGCCGAGGTCTTCCAGCGCAAGCATCGGCGTGAAGGCGAACGCGTCGTAGAGTTCCGCGACATCGATGTCCGCATGCGACACACCTGCCATGTCGAACGCCGCCTTGCCTGACACCTTTGCTGCCTGCGATGTAGTCATATCTGCCATCATGCTGACCATGTTATGCTCTGTCGCCTCGCCTGTGCCGAGAATGTACACGGGTGGCTTGCGCAACGACTTCGCTCTGTCGGCGCTCGTCAGCACAAGCGCACCGCCGGCGTCGGTAACTAGGCAGCACATGAACAGCGTATAGGGCCAACAAATCGGCCGCGAATTCATCACATCGTCAACGGTAATCGGGTCTCTCATCAGCGCCATCGGGTGCATCGCCGCCCACTTGCGGTTGGACACGGCAACTTCCGCCATCTGCTCGCGGGTCGTGCCGTATTCGTGCATGTGCCGTGTCGCGGGCAGCGAGAATAGCGTGGTTGGACCATAAGTGCCATACGGCGCTTCGTACAGACCTTGCGGCGAGTCCGGCGCAAGGCCACCATAGCCCATGCCCACGCGCGACCTGCCACTTTCGCCGTGCGTTATCAGCGCGACATCGATGATGCCCGCGTCGATGGCGAGCATCGCGTGCTCCACGTGCATGATGAACGAACATCCGCCGACATTCGTGCCGTCGCTGTATCGCGGCACGATGCCGAGGTACTCGCCAAGCTGCACACTGGTAACGCCTGCCGTGAACAGCCCATCGACATCGGAAATAGTCAACCCTGCGTCGTTGAGAGCGTTGCGTGCGGCTTCGGCATGCAATGTAAGCGCGGACTTATCAGGCAGCACGCCAATCCGGTCAGACTCGCTTGCGCCAATAATGGCGACTTTACCGCGCAGTTCCTTGGGGATATTCGCCATTGCCATTTCCCTTAATTTATGTGCCAAAACATATGTGTAGATGCGATTTGTTTAGTGGACAGCAAGCGATATTCGAATGCCTTGGCGCATCAGCTATCGATGGGACGAAAGCGCGGCAGGGTGAAATCGTCATCTACATCGTCGAACACAATCTCGACCGGCATTTCGCAGTGCACCATCTCCGGGTCCGGCTCAACATGGACGAGATTCGACATCATACGCGGTCCTTCGTCGAGTTCCACTACGGCGATGATATACGGCGCGACGAAACCGGGCGCGGCGCGATGGTTGATGACGAACGAGTACAGCGTGCCCCTACCGCTCGCTTGCTCCCATTCGACTTCGCTAGACAAGCATGCCGGGCAGAACGGACGCGGGTAGTAGTAGGCGTTGCCGCAGTCCGTACATCGCTGTATGAGCAGGCGACGCTGTTTCAGCGCGTCGAAGAACGGCTGGCTTTCAGGCGTAGGCTGGGGCAGTGGAGCGCGGCTGGCGGGCACTATACTTGTCCGAGAATCTGGTTATGCTGCTATCGACTGCGTCGATGTCGATATGCGTAAACTGTTTCGCTTCAGCAGAGTTTATGCTTAACAAGGCGAAGCGTCAAATCCCCGAATTGCGTCAAAATAGAGGTTACCGAACCGGTTATCGTTGCTTCAAAAGTCA
>VXRI01000378.1 GCA_009838595.1 Chloroflexota bacterium
ATACCATCGCCTTTATGCTGAACCAAGCTCAGGGCAAGCCATCTCTGCAAATCTCCAAACTGCTAAACTGAAGGCCCGCACATCGGGTTGGTTATTAACTCCACCACGGCCCATCACGGCACACCGCGGCGCGGGACGGCGCTATGCGGACTTCGCGTTCTCGATGAGGCTCATCGCGTCGTCGAACGACACGCTTTCTGCGGACGGCGTCGCCTGCGCCACAACCACATCGAGCCAGCCCGTGCCCTTCGACACGAACGAACCTTCGACGGGCGACGCCTGCGTATAGTGCCGCCAGACGGCGAACTTCACGAGATCGGCGCCTCTAACGATGGACTGTCCGCGTGTCGGGTCGGAAGGCAGCCAGCCTTGCGTGGGATGCAGGAATTCCAGCCACGCATGCGTCTCGCCGACTTGCCCGCACATCAGCCCGCTGACATAGCGCGCCGGAATGCCCAGCGCGCGCAGCATCCCCATCGCCAAATGCGTCATGTCTTGGCAAACGCCCTGCCGCGTGCCGAGCACCTGCTCCGCCGTAGTGGCGACTGTCGTGCTGCCGCGAATATAGGTGATATTCTCATACACCCAGTTCACGATGCCATCCACCGTTTCTAGCAGCCCCGCGTCGTTGCCAACTGATTCGCCAGCGCCGGCTCTGATAATCTGCCGCGCCATGTCCGCGACCATATCCGGATGCACCATCGGGGTGGACGACAGGAACTCGCCAGCGCTGGCGTCGTATCGCAGATTGGCAAGCGCGACTTCTTCCAGCGCAGACGGTGGGCTGTTGAGACGCACGCTGCCCACGGCGAGAATCGTCAGGTTTCGATGCGGTGATGACAGACGGGCGCGGTGCGTAGGGTTGCCCATGCGATCCTTGTACTGCACCGGACGCGTAGCAGGCACAGTTATCACCGCCGATGCGAGCGGCGTCTGATAAGCGTCTTCGCATGCCGAGACGCGCAGGAAGTTGTCATTGAGGATAACGATGTCAGTATAGACATAGCGGGCGCCGTAGGTGTAGCCGACGAGCGTGCCCGCATTGCTTACCGCACTACCCAAGTCGGCTTGCATAGACCACCCGATGAGTTGTTCGTGACGCGGTTGCCCGCCTGCGATACCCTCGTCAGCCCGCCCGGGAACGCAGTCGCCTCGCCTCGCCCATTCTGCACCGCATACACGCGCAGGTCGATGTAGCGGTCGTCGTACTCGCCCGTCTCTTCGTCGAATATCACATGCCGTGTGAAATCGATGGTCTCCTGCGCTATCATCGCGCGCGGGTTCTCGATAATCTGTCTAGTCAGCTGCGTGCGATAGTTGCCCGCGAGGTCCGGCATTATGTACACGCCCAGCCCGCCGTATCCTTGCCGTGTCTTCAGCACCATCTTGTCCAAGTTTTCCAGCACATAGGCACGGCTCGCAGCATCGTCGAGATCGTAACTTACCGCTTGCCCCAATATCGGCTCTTCGTCAAGGTAGTGGCGTATCATGTCCGGCACCCACAAGAACACCAGCTTGTCGTCCGCGACGCTTGTTCCCATGCCGTTCACCAGAACAACCTTACCGTTCAGGTAGGCGTCAGTAAGGTGCGGCACGAATATCTCCAAGTCTTCCACGCGACGGTAAATCAGGTCCACGCGCGCATCGCCGTCCAGCGTCTTCATCCACACATCGCCGTCATAGCCGATGTACAGGTCACTGCCTTCTACAAGCGGAATGTCCAGCAATTCGGACAGGTAACGATGCTCGAAGAACGCCGAGCCGAACTTGCTGTCGGTCAGCAGCGCGCAGGTCGGATTGGGATTGTCGCACAACGATGCGAACAGGTCTAGGTATGTGTCACGTATGTCGTATGGAACGATGTCGTAGCCTTCGCAAATCTCCGGGAACATCTGCCGCGCGATTTCCATCGTCTTGAGCTGATATGTGATGCCGGACGGTATTCGCAGGTTGTCTTCCAGCACGACATACTCTCCGTCGCGCTGCTGCACCAAGTCGATGCCGTAGATGTGCACGAACACATCCTTCGCCGGCCGGAAGCCTTGTAACTCAGGGTAAAAGTACTGGCAGGAGTACACAACATCGTCGGGTACAACCGTCTGCGCGCCGGCATACACATCCAATAGGAAGGCGTTCAGCGCGCGCAAACGCTGCTCCACGCCCGCCTTGATATTGCGCCATTCGGCCATCTCGATGATGCGCGGGATCCAATCCGTCGGCACGGGCCTGAACTCTTTAGGGTCAAGCGCAAACGAAAAGGCGTCCAGCTCGACCACACGGTTAGCCTGCCGCCAGCGTTCGCGCATGCCGTCATAGCCTAGCCCGACGAACGATGCCAAGACATCCGCATAAACGGCGCGAACATCGCCCGCATTGTTGCGATACTCGCTAACCGCCGCGCCGCTATGCCCCGGTAACTGCGCCATCATACCAACCTCCATTAGCCGATTAACCATCAGCGCACATGATACAGCAGACATGTTACACCCATGTATCGTATTGCGAGAACGATACGACGGCATATTCAGGGCATTTCGGTTGGCACCCCTAAACGAAGTGAAGTGTCTAAAATCGCTGTATGGAAAAGACGATTTCACAAATCATGCGTAACTTCATTCTCGTCTTTCTGCGAAAGCAGGAAACCAGAAAACGGCCGATAAAAGCGTACTTTGAGGCCGAAAACAGCCAATTTCTGGATTCCCGCGCAGGCGGGAATGACGAAAAGAGCGGTCGTCGGGAATTGTGAAATCGTCTTGTGGAAACAAGCCTGCCGTAGTCAACGCGTTTAGATTTAGATAAAGACCTTAACGGCAAATTAACATCGCTGAACAAAGTGTACGGGATGGGCAGGATGGATATGGAGAAAATCTACCCTACAACCTTATCCACCCGCGTATGCGCGATATGGTCGTGAATAGTGCGGCGATCATCTCTGAATATGAAGAGCGAATCCGTGAGGAAATATGCAATGGCAAACATGCCGCCAACAAAAGGAATGGCGCCGAGGACAGTAGATATTATACTGTTGAGTATCGTCCTGAGCAGGACTAGGCGCACCCAACCGGGGTGTTCGCCTGTGGTGGCGTCAACAACGCGTATTTTCAGCAATATCTTGCCGATCGTCTGACCGCGCGTGGCAAGCAGCACCATTTGCACGATGAACACCGCAAGCAATGCTAAAAAGAACAGAAGGGCAAAGAGCGCAAGTACAACAAAGAACTCCTCATCGAAATAGTCGCCAATGTTCTCAAATCCATCATCGGCAATGCCAAACACAATTATCGCTATCACCGCTATCACCAGTGTCACAATCACTGCCACGGCATACAGCGCGGCATCAATAAGCCACGCCGCCAAGCGTTCGCCACGCCCAGCCAACTCGCTCTCAGGCGCATCTACTGTCAGTGCGCCCGGTTCATTCGGCCTGTATAGCATCTTCAATTCCCTTCAAGTTATCCGTTTGGCATCAACCGCCTACGAGCCTGCCCCTATCTATGCCCGGGTGCATATTCCGCCAAATGCTGGCGTAGCAGCACGCGCGCGCGGTGCAGCCGCGATTTAAGTGCCGATACGGTGATGTCAAGCGCTTCCGCCGATTCTGCGCTGGACATGCCCGCTACATCACGCAGCACTACCGCGGCGCGAAGGTCGGGCTGCAGCATCGCTATGCCTTCCTGAATCTTTTCGCCCAACTCGGAAATCATCGCGGACGGCTCCGGAGACTCGTCCCAGCTCGGTACATCGAGGTTTTCGATGCCGACCCATCGCAGGCTGCGCGCGCTCTTATCGCGGCGAAGGCGCATTAGCGCGGAGTTCCCAGTAATTCGATACAGCCATGTCGTAACG
>VXRI01000025.1 GCA_009838595.1 Chloroflexota bacterium
CAGCGTCGGCGTGCCGCAGCCGCTCGCGCCTAGAATCGACAGCACCTCGCCCGGCATCAGGCGGAAGTTCACATCATCAACGGCGGTAACATCGTCGAAATACTTCGTCGCATTCTGGCATTCGATAAGCGGCTGGCTCACGCTGATGTCCTCTTCTCTCGCAGGGCGAGCAGTGTCAGCGGTATGGAAGATGTCAAGATTATCATCAGCGCGGGTGCGGCCGCCTGCGCGAAGAAGGCTTCTTGCGTCGCGCCCCAAACCGATGTGGCGAGTGTTTTGAAATCCAGGGGGCCCAGTATCAGCGTGGCGGGCAGTTCCTTCATCGTAAGTAGGAATACCAGCGCCGCGCCCATTAGCACGCCGGAGCGCATTAGCGGCAGCGTAACGCGCATCATCACTCGCAACGGGTTGTGTCCGAGACAGCGCGCCGCATCTTCTAAGCGTGGGCTGATTTGCAGCAGCGCTGAACGCACTGATCCGAGCGCGACCGGAAAGAACAGCACGGCATAGGCGAATATCAGAAGATAGTGAGTTTGATACAGTGGGCGAGCATAGCGTGCGCCGAAGAATACCAGCGCGAGCGCGACCACCACGCCCGGCAGCGCGTAGCCGGTGAAGCTGATAGGCTCTAGCACGCGGTTGAGCCGTGTCGGGAAGCGCACCAGCAGAACCGCCATTGCTATCGCCATCGCAACCGTTGCGATGGCGGCGGCGACGGACACCAGCAGCGAGTTCTTTGTCGCGTCCCACAATAGCAGCAGCGGCTCGCCGGCGTTCAAGCCGCGCAGCAGCCAGTATGTCAACACGCTCACCGGCAGCACGAGCGCAAGCAGAAGCACCGCACCCATCGCAAGCATTGCCGCCCACTTCCATCGACCGAGCTTCATCACGGCAGGCATGCGCGCAGACCCGCCACCGGAGCTATAGTATCGCCCACGACCTCGCGTATAGTTCTCCGTAAGCAGTATCACGACCGCCATCAGCACTAACACGAAAGACAGCAGAGCCGCGATGGAACGGTCTATCGAGCCTTCGTACTGCTGGTAGATGATGAATGTGAAGGTGTCGTAGCGCAACAGCGCCACCGCGCCGAACTCGCTGAGCGTGTACAGCGCGACCAGCAATGAACCCGCCGCAATGGACGGTCGCAGCTGCGGCAGTGTAATCCGGTAAAATGTGTTCCACGCACCGTGTCCCAGACCGCGCGACGCCTCTTCGGTTGCGGGATCCAGATTGGCTATCGACCCGCGCACGGTAAGGAATAGATACGGGTAGCTTAGCAGCGTCAGCACGGCTGTCGCACCCACCAAGCCGTACAAGTCCGGCAGTCGTTCCACGCCGAACAGGACTTCTAACCCTGATTGCAATAGTCCCTTCGGGCCCAGTGCGGAGATGTACAGGAACGCGCCTACGAAGCTAGGGATGACCAGTGGCAGCGCGGCGAGCACCGTCCACACTCTACGAAACGGCAGGTCAGTGCGCGTCGTCAGCCACGCGAACGGCACGGCGATAGCGGCGGACAGCGTGGTTACACAGCCGATTAACAGCAGCGTGCGCCAGAGAGTCTCCAGTGTGCGCACGCGGAACAGCAAATCCCATGCCTGATCGCTGGCGCTGGCGCCGCGCACTATTAGGTAAACGACGGGTAGCGCCATCGCAGCGGCGACAAGCAGCGCAGGAATAAGCGTGGACAATGGCGGCGCGCCCAGCAACGAGTGCCGCCGGCCGGAAATCAGTGCCCAGCCGGCGGCGCCAACGCTATGCGAAATTCGAGCTATCGTTACCATCCGATTCTCTAGGTTTAGTGATGGGCGCAAGTCTGCTAACGCCCATCATCAACCTTACACCAATGTCCTTAGTTTAGTATGCCAAGGTCTCGCAGCAGCATCTGCGTGCCGGCGAGATCTTCGAGAGACGCCATGTCAACGTCCGGATTGTTAATCTCGTCCAGCGGTGTCAGCAAGCGGTTCGTCTTCACGCCTTCAACCAATGGGTACTCGTAAGTCTGCCCGGCAAAGTACTGCTGCGCCACCTGCGACAGCATGAAGTTGAAGAACCGTTCCGCGTTGTCCTTGTTCTCGGCATTCTTCAATATACCACCGCCCGCGACCAGTATCACGCCGCCCGGTCCGCCGCTGGTAATGTGGTAGTTGCGCGCGCCGAAGTCTTCTCCTTCTTCAGCCAAGAAGCGGTGCAAGTAGTAGTGGTTCACGAACCCGACATCAATCTCGCCTGCGCCGGCGGCTGCAACGGTCGGCGTGTTCTTGGGATACACATTCGGCTCGTTAGCCTGTATGCCCAGCAGCCATTCGCGGGTCTTGTCTTCGCCCCAGACGACGCGCATCGCGGTTACCATCGCTTGGAAGGAGCCGTTTGTCGGCGCCCAGCCTATACGCCCTTTCCACTCGGGATTCGTAAAGTCTTCCATCCGCGTGGGAAGCTGGTCGGGCGTCAGATTTTCCGCATTATACACCACCACTCGCGCCCTGCCGGATATGCCGACCCACTGGCTCTCGGGAGAACGCGCCCAGGTCGGAACCTTCTCGGTGATGCCCGTGGGCAAGGTCTCAAACAAGCCTGCGTTTGCAACTTCGCCTAGACCGCCCGGGTCCTGCGCGAAGAACACATCGGCGGGCGAGTTGTTGCCTTCTTCAAGTATCGTGGCTGCAATGTCGCCCGTTTTGCCGTACTTCACTGCGACATTAATGCCGGTTACTTCTTCGAACTGCGCGATGATGGGCGAAACGAGCGATTCGCTCCTGCCTGAATATACCACGAGCGTGCCAGGATCGCGGTCGCGCACCACTTCGACTACCCTTTCCACTTCCACGACCTTCTCGATGGGCACTTCTTGCACCCTCACGACTTCCTTCTCCACCTCAACGATGCGCTCTACCGGTACTTCCCTCACGACCTCTTTTTCGACTATGACCTGCTTTTCGACAGGCACTTCCTTGACCACCTCGCGGACAGTTTCCACAGGGACGACCTTCTCGACAACTCTTTCGACCTCTATTACCTGCGGCACAACAGATGCGGCGGGAGTAGAGCCGCACGCCGCAAGCGCGAATGCCGCGATCGCGACAGCCAGCAGACAAACCTTGTATCCGAACACTTCTATGAGACCTCCTGTCCCAGCGGCGCTATGCTGCACTGATTCCGCGTATTGACCGAATGCCGACCTTGCCATTAACAACCGTTGTTAATATGCACGAATGTCAATGACCTGTCAATGAATAACTGATGAATAGTATCAAGCATATTTATGCTTATAATACCTCTTGCTCTTCAAGTAGAGTGTTAGAAAAAACGAATAATAATTGTGCCAAGCGCTGATAGTCGTGGCTGGTCTTTGAAATGACCATTGCGTGATTGTTTAGACCGCCCCCTCTATTGGGAGGGTAAAGAGGGGCGGCCACGAGAAAGAGGGGAGAGTCTAGGTTGTATCGCCGCACCTCGCTATTGTTCGGCTCGGTGGGCGTGAGTGTCGTTGCAGTTCACTGCTAGGTAAGCACAGGCAAGAACGCGTATCAGCCTCTTCATATCTTCGGGGACACTTGTTTCCGCAGCGTTGTCTTTTGCAACGTCAAGCGCGGTCCAAGTGTGAATCGGCTCGTCCAGCCCCACGAAATACGCGGGTAACTGTCGCTCCGAACTGCTGCGCGCTTGGCGGGTAGTTACCTCCTGTCGCCGGCTGACTGCAACGACACCTCATATTGCTCCGTCGCTTCCATATCCGCGTCGGTCAAACTGCGATAGAGCATATTCGCTATGTCGATGGTCGTCTAAC
>VXRI01000345.1 GCA_009838595.1 Chloroflexota bacterium
CTTCTATAGTAGTTAGCGCGCAAAACCTGAGGGGGTACGCATAATGCGTACCCCCTCAGGTTGTCGATGTTGTGATGCGCGCTAGCGCCGACTCGCTATTCGGGCTTGTGCTTTTCGATTAGGGCAAGCGCCCTTTCATCTAAGCCCGTCAGCGGCCTGCCGGAATCGTAGTATGCTATGCCGAGGTCCACGTCTCGGTGAATCTTCTCGAAGTCGTGCGTGCCTTGCCATTCGCTTTTCAATTCGGCGAACAACGCCTCTATCTGATCCCTCTTGAACATTTTCCCCTCTTGTCCAGTAGTTAGATGTAGGGGCAACCCGCGGGCTGCCCCTACATCTAACAGTCTGTGCTATCGGCTATTCGTCGCCGCGCGTCGTGCCGCCTTCGTCGAGGATCTTCTTCAGCTCAACGGCGAAGTCCATAATCTCCTCAGTCGGGAGCATGTCGTTCTCGAGCTTCTCCTTGAACTCCTCGAACAGCCACTCTTCGCGGCGTCCATGCGGAATTTCGAAGAACTGGCGGTTGAACTGCGGCAAACTGCCCGGCCCGAAGTAGCCCTTTTCGGGGATTTCGTAGCCTTCGAGGTTGTCCGTGCCCTTGCCCAGCACTTCGCCGGTCTCGACATAGTGTTCCATGACGGCGGGCGCGCCGTACTTCTGGATGGGGCAGACTTTCATGCAGACGCCACAGCCATCATAACGCGCCATCACCGGACGGCAGCGTTCGTAGATAAGCTTGTTCTTTTCGGCGCCACGCCACCAGACCTTTTCCTTCACCAGCGCGCGGCCCGGGCAACGGTTCACGCAGACCTGGCAAACCTGGCAGAAGTTGTGCAGGCCGTAGTCGATAGGCTCGTCGTAGGTTACCGGCGCGTCGGTGGTTATCATAGCGAGACGCGCCCTGGAACCGAAGTGAGGTGAAAGCAACTGGCCATTCGCGCCAAGCTGCCCCAGACCTGCTGCGACGAACATGGGGATGTAAACGCCGCTATTGTCGTTCGGGCTGTGAACCTGCGCGTGGTAGCCAAGGCTGCGGATGTAGTCCGCGAGGTCGAGCGCGAGCGCACCTTCGATCTCGTATGTGCCAAAGTGGGCGAACTCAGCCTCAAGGCTGGGGATAGTCTGCGTCTGGTAGTAGTCCTGCTCAAGCGCGAGGCAGATGGTGTGCTCGTACTTGACCCAGCGCTTCTTGCTGGCATAGGCGTACTTGTGGTCGAACTTGGTGAAGCCGACTTCGCCAAAGCCAAGCTCGCGCGCCTTCAGTCGGATGACATCGGTCATGTTCTTGCCGACTTCAGGCGTGCCGGTAGGCGCCAAATCGCCGGTGAGCAAGGATGCGTCCACGAGGGGTTGATTCACCTCGTCATGGCGCTCGCGGTACTTCAGAACTTCCTCGGTATAGACCGTCCAGACCCATTCGCGGTCGGCAGCCTTCTCGATGTTCTGGGACTCTACAGGATAGACCCGGCTATAGAAAGAGACATCCTCATCCCGCTTGGGGATACCGGGAACCGTCGCCAGGTCATCTGCGACGGGAATCTCTACATCGGGGTCTCCATGGAGTCTCCCCGGCCTCCTTACGACATGGCTAACGCTTTTTCTCGGAACTTCCTTAAGCATCTGTAAAGTCTCCCTCCCGTGGAACTTATTATTAGACACTTTGGCGAGTGTACGCCCATTTCGGGCTTATGTCAAGAATGAATACTGATTATTTTCTAATGAAAGGGTAAATCTCCAGATAGTGGAGGCTGAAGGAACTCCAATCTGTCCGAGGGCCAGTAGCTGATCCACGCTCGCCCGATGATGTCTTCATCGCGCACAAAACCCCATACGCGGGAATCGGTCGAGGCGCGGCGGTTGTCTCCGAGCACATAGTAGGAACCGGGCGGCACTTCAACGGCTTCGCTCGTGCGCCGGTCCCCATTGACCACATACGACTCGTTCAGCGCCTCGCCGTTGCGGATGACCTGCCCTTGCTCTATCTCGATGATGTCGCCCGGCAGCCCGATAACACGCTTAACCAGGTCGAGTGATGGGTTCAGGGGGTAGGTGAAGGCTATGATGTCTCCGTATGCCGGCTGGGCGGACGCAAAGAACGGAACTCTCTCATCCGTCCTCTCCACGGACGGCATGAAGTGGAGCAAGGAGGAGGCATTGACACGGAAGTACGCCGCTTTGCTCACGATGACATGCTGCTCGTCGATGAGTGTTGGGTGCATGCTCGCCCCGTCTATCCTGAAGTTCCGGATGCTGAAATGCAGAACAAGGAAAACGGCAACGAACAGCCCTGCCGCTATCAGCAGCTCTTGAATGAATGTACGCACTTCAGATAACTAGGCTCAGCCCGCTATGATTCCGATTGCCGCTACGCTCACTCCGATGCAAGCCAGGCTCGCCGGCAGCAGCCAGCGAGTTCGTCTGTGAACCGCGGAGCCGCCCTTGTATCGCAACTGCCTATCATCACCCTCGCTTGATGCCGCCTCGTAATACCCGCGCATAGTCCAGTACAAATGTGGAATACGGAGAATGAACAGGCCGGCAAGCAGAATCATGAATGGAAAGTGAGCGGTGGTGGTAAATACAAGGATGGAAGTCAAAAGAGTATATGCCGCTATGTGCGCCGCCGTGCTGAACGCCACCCGAAGCCACAAGCCGCCGCGTGTCGTCGAGCGTGGCATCTTCCAGGGCTTGGTGGGATGGAAGTCTTGCGGGGCATGACCGGGCTGCCAGCGGTCGACGAAGAACTTCCCTGCCACATAGAACATCATCCCGAGAAGAACGACGGAGAGCGCGTAGTCGCCGGTAACCGCTGAGTGAGACAGCGCGCTCCAAGTGATGGACGAGAGCAGGACGCCGGTCACCAGATAGAATGTCATCTTCAGGATTAGCTGCGACACGATAGTTCTTTCTGACACTTCATTACGGACATTGGGGCAGCGCGACCACTTGTTCCATTATGGAACTATCCTTCAAAGCGGCTTCGAGCGTAGTCCTTCCTTCCGCTGTCTTGTATCGAGGTTTGGGTCTAGCCTTGACCGTGCCATTTGTGTTCAAGTATATGACTGACTCAGAACGCAGGTCTGTCAGTTTCATCGGCGCGCCCCAATCAATTGGCGAAGGTCCGCGTTCGCAGGGCTTGTACCACACTTCTAGGTAACCGTCGATGACCTTAGTTTGCCCCATAGCTGGAGGTGGCTCAGGGAGGGGTGGATGCGTATGCGGTTCAACTCCAAGTTGACATCCATAAGTCAGCAGCGGCAAAAGCAGCAGGATTATTCTTGTGAGTGATGACATCAGTGCCGCAGCTATGCTTATTTCCCTTACAATTTGCCAATTATCAGCCAGACCATTTTGAACGATTTTAGGAATTATAACGAATGGAAGGGGCAATATATTTCGCCTGTGGAAAGTGGTTACTTGAGCTCCCGCGCCTGTTTCGTATCCCAAGCGCGGGAGGAAACGGCTTAGGGATTGCCCGCAATCAGAGATTCCACTTGAGCGATAAAGTCATTTTGGGGCTTGTCTGGAAAAGCGCCGTTCAAGTCCCCTACTGGACTCTCCGCCTTCGCTTTTCCATCTGCTAACAGGAACTTGTACGGATGGGCGGTTCCAATCCAATAGCCCGTAAGGGATTCATTTTTTTTCAAAAATAACAAGTACCTGTTGTTTTTTCCAAGAAGGAGTTTTTGGTTCTCGTCGCGCGCTTGTTTGAGCTGCCCATTATCGATATAGTCGAGTCCGTAGAACTGCACAACAGTGATTGAATAGACACC
>VXRI01000095.1 GCA_009838595.1 Chloroflexota bacterium
GGACAGGATTCGAACCTGCGGTAGCTTTCACTACTCCTGTTTTCAAGACAGGTGCCTTCAACCGCTCGGCCACCCCTCCGCGATGCGTCGAATTCGCAAATCCAATTATAACGCAAATGCCGCGCCTAATTCTGTCTATCCCAATAAGACGATACTCGATCGCAGTCGGGTATCGTCTTATCTCAATATCCATGTCAGTTTCCGCGCCGTGCTATTGATACAGGCGTTTAGTTCTGCGAAACTCTATTGTGTCATCTTACGCACTATCTTCACGAAAGGGATGCAAGCCTAGAAGAACAATGCAGAAAGCCTCTCAGATTGCGGAACGCCTAGTTCATAAGCCGTACTTTGAATACACCATCATCGCGTTGATCCTGCTGAACGGCGTACTCTTGGGTCTTGGGACTTCGCCGTCTCTGGAGCGGCAGTTCGGCGGCGCGCTGCATCTGGGCAATCAACTCATTCTCGCGGTGTTCGTGGCGGAAGCGCTGTTGAAGATGCTCTCGCATGCGCCGCGCGTGGACAACTACTTCCGCGACGGCTGGAACGTGTTCGACTTTCTAATTATCGTGCTTGCGCTCGTGCCGGCGACGGGCGACTACGCGATGATAGCGCGACTGGCGCGTCTGCTGCGCGTGCTGCGGCTCATATCGGCGGTCATGGAACTGCGGCTAATCGTGTCGGCGCTGGTGCGCTCCATACCCAGCGTAGGTCATGTGATGCTGCTGATGGGCATCATCGTGTACATCTACGCGATAATCGGCTACCAGCTCTTTCACGAGCACGATCCGATGCACTGGCGCAGCCTCGGAGCGTCGGTTCTGACGCTGTTCAACATCATCACGCTTGAAGGCTGGACGGTCGTTATGGACAACGCCATGCAGCTGCATTCCTGGGCGTGGATATACTTTGTCAGCTATGTGGTGATAGCGACTTTCGTGGTGATAAACCTGTTCGTCGCCATCATCATCAACAACCTAGACCAAGCGAATGCCGAGCGACTGCGCGAATTAGAGCCGCCCGTAACACGCGAGGAACTGCTGCGCGAACTACGCTCCACCCGCTCTGCCCTCCGGCGGCTAGAACACCGCCTAGATGAAGAAGGCATATCCACGCGGGACGACGGCACGGATGATGACGGCAAGGCGGACAACAGCGCGGACAAGAAGCAAATTGGCAGGGAGTAGCAATCCCTTAACCCATATGGAGAAGGCTAGGGAGGGGACAATATCCTTGTCTCACTACCAATTTGCGAATATGCAAAGCAATCCACCACACTTGTTATTCCATAACGAAGTGTGGAATCTGAAATCTGCGAATGGCTGCACAGGGGCTATCGGTTGTCAACTTGAACGAAGTGAGAGGTCTAAAATCGCTGTGGGAAAATAAGGTTGAGCATAGTCAGAGACTTTAGATTCCTAGCTTCGCTCGGAATGACGAGGAAGTGGCTCGGAGTGCCAAGGGACTAGCGCAGAGTGGCATGGCAAAGAAAAAATATAGCCGAAAGCTCCTGATAGCTGCCCTACTAAGATTGCGGAATCTTCGCGTTGGCTCGAAATCACGGCGTTGCCAATACTACCGGGTAGCTGGCAGTGGCCCATCCACATCCGCCTGCAGCGCGACGTCATCCGCGAACGGCTTGGGGTACTCGTCCGAGCCGACAAGCCCTATCTGACCTCTGCCATAGACAGCCTGCTTCGCGCCGTCCATCACCTCGTCCACATAGCGGGCGTACCAAGTCTCCAGCTCTTCACGCAGCGCGGCGACTCTGCCCGCGTACGCCGGGTCGTTGACGATGTTCGCCGTCTCGGTCGGGTCGCCGGAAAGGTCGTATAGTTCGTTGGGACCGTCCGGGTAGCGGTGCACATATTTCCAGTTGCGCGTGCGGATCATCCGCGTTGGTCCGTACTCGTCGAATACGAATACAGGCGTGGCGTCCCCCAACGATTCGCCGCGCAGCACGGGCGAGAAGTCGCGTCCTGGCAGCCCGTCGGCATGCGGATTATCCACGCCGGCATAGCCCAACAGCGTGGGCATCACATCGTACTGGCTCAGCAGGCGGTCGCACACGAGGTCTTGTGGCACACTGCCCGGCATAGACGCCAGCGCGGGGATTTTCACCGCCGTGTCGTACATATTCGGCGGGTATGTACCGTTGCCTTTGCCCCAAACGCCGTGATGCCCCATGCTCATGCCGTTGTCTGCCATGAACATCACCAGCGTGCTCTCGCGCAATCCGTTCGCCTCCAGCCAGTCGAGTATGCGCCCGATATTGCGATCCATCTCGGTTACCGCGGCGAAGTAGCCGCTCAGCGCTATCCTGCGATTTTCCGGCGTATCGCCCACAGTCGCAGCGGAGGGTTCTTTCGCCAGCTGGGTGGGGTGCATAGGCGCGTTGGGCACGGAGTCGAAGGCGCAGTTGTCGTAGAAATCGTCGAACACGGCAGTCGGATGTTCGTCGCGTCCCCAGGGCGCATGTGGCGCCGTGTAGTGCACATTCAGCGAGAACGGCGCGTCCGAGCCGATATGCCCATTCAGGAAATCGAGCGCGTTGTCGGTGATGATGTCGGTAACATACTCTTCGGTCTGAGAGCGCTCGCCGTTGATAATCATCGGCGCGGCGTAGTAGTGTCCACCGCCGGCGGCATGCACATTCCAGAACGAAAAGCCCGCGCGCCGCAAGGCGGCATGTCCGATGTGCCACTTGCCGCTCAAGCCGCACTCGTAGCCGTTCTGCGCCAGCAGCTCGATGTATGTCGGCTGTCCGGCGATGTAGTCGATCTCCAAGCCGTCGTTGGGCAGGTAGGCGGCATTGCCCGCGCGCAAGAAGTCTTGCACGCCGTGCTGCGATGGTATGCGCCCCGTGAGGATGGACGCGCGCGCCGGCGAACACACAGGCGAGGCGCAGAAGAAATTGTCAAAGCGAATGCCCGTTGCCGACAGCCTGTCGAGATTGGGCGTAACCATTTCGTCATTGCCCGCGCAGCGCATCGCCCAAGCGCCTTGGTCGTCGCTCAGTATGAACAGTATGTTAGGTCGGTACGGGTTCGCGCTGGGCATGGGGGCGCTCCTTGTGTGAATGATAAGTTATCGATAATCAGTTATCATTGAGCAGAACGGAATAGAACGAGCATCGCTCTTGATATGTCAGCGAACTTCCTTGTCGTATATTTTACGGCAGGACTCACAAGTGTCAACGCCGGAGCGAGAGAAATGACCACGCAACAGGGCTTTACATTCGACGATCCTGATTCCCGAACGCGAAGCAACGCACTGAATGTAGTTTATGCGCGCGCGCAGGATGTATCCACATTTGACCGAAGTCTGTTCGCCGATTTCGACTCCATGCGCGCGCTCACATATACATCGAGCATTCCGATGATTTTGGGCTTGCTGCGCGATTACGACTATGAAGAGTTCGAGTGCGTCTTCGGACATAGCGGCGCGCTTTCCCGTTCAGCCGCCGACTTGCTGTCCTTTCAATCAGTAGTGGACGAAAGTTTGAACAAGGGCTTTGTTGGCATCAAGGGCGTGTCCGAAGAACGGCTTCGAATAATCTACGACCGCGCGGCTAGAGGGGCGGCGCAGTTCTATGTGGTCAAGGACGCGATAGCCCACGCCAAGATATATCTGTTGGAACGGGAGGATTTACGGCGCGTCATAGTCGGCTCTGCCAACCTGTCCGAGACGGCATTCTCTGGGCGGCAGGCGGAAACCCTTGTCGTCTTCGACAACGATGAGACCGCATGGCAACACTATTAAAAGCAATATTA
>VXRI01000296.1:0-366 GCA_009838595.1 Chloroflexota bacterium
GCGACTCTTCCGTTTTACATTCTAGGGCATTGGGCAATCTCCTACGGGGGCATGCTGGCTGGATACCTTCTGGTGGAGCACCATCTGGCCGTTGTGGGCGCTTGCTTTGAGGCACTGTTGCAGCAGCCGACGATACGAGAACGACTCGCACATGCGGACGGGCTGGACGATCTGGACGAAGCGACGATAGCGCGCCTGTGCGTCTTCGTCGCTCTACACGACATCGGCAAACTTAACGTCGGCTTTCAGACGCAGATATGGCAAAATGCTGATTTGCCACAAGGAAAGCGAAGACCAAGTCGGGCTGGGCATACACTAGACCTTACGCCGATTCTAAACGGCGCCGACACTACAACTGGCAGCTGG
>VXRI01000296.1:376-3773 GCA_009838595.1 Chloroflexota bacterium
TGACATGGGACGACCGTGACGGCGAGACGACATGCGGGCTGCTGGTGGCGACATTCTCGCATCACGGACGTCCGCTTCAGCTCGAAGGCGGCAGAAGCCACAACCCGCAGATATGGCGCGATTTCGGCGCGCTCAGCCCACAAGCCTGCGCCGAACGAATCGGCGGGCTTCTGCGCGAGTGGTTCCCACAGGCGTTCGTCGATGACGCGCCGCCGCTGCCATCCTCTCCCGCTTTTCAGCACATGTTCCTTGGGCTATGCACGCTCGCCGACTGGATAGGCTCCAATGAGGATTTCTTTCATTATGTCGATACGCCGCAGGACGATTACTTTCAGGCAACTGCTCGGGAAAGGGCGAAGCGCGCGATAATCGAGATTGGCTTGGATATATCCGAACAGCGAGAAAAGTTTACCGTAGCGCCTGAATCCCATGAACTTTTCGGCTTTTATTCCAACGCCATTCAGGAAGCGGCGGCGCGGGACACGCCACTTGGCGAGCGAGTGGTCGTCATAGAGTCTGAGACGGGTTCGGGCAAGACGGAAGCCGCACTCTGGCGGTTCGCGCGGATGTACGATGGAGGTCTGGTGGACGGCATATACTTCGCGCTTCCCACAAGAGCCGCCGCGGTGCAGATACACGGGCGAGTCAAGCATTTCACCGCCAATCTGTTCGCCGGGCAAAACGCGCCGACGGTAGTTCTAGCCGTCCCCGGCTACGAAGCGGACGCCGATGCAGCGAGCGGCGAGATGCACGAATATGACGAGGATGCCGCCGGCGAACATCACCGCGAAAAGCCATGGGCATCTGAGAACTCAAAGCGATACCTAGCGGCGCAAATCGCCGTAGGCACGGTTGACCAGGCGATGATGGGCACGCTGAAAGTACGCCATGCTCACATGCGCGCCGCCTGCCTCGCCCGCAACTTGCTGGTCGTGGATGAGGTGCATTCGTCCGATGCCTACATGCGCCGCATATTGGAAGCGCTACTTGAGGCGCACATCGGCGCGGGCGGCTACGCGCTGCTAATGTCCGCCACGCTCGGTTCGGACGCGCGGCGCAGGTTGCTGTCCGCAGGCGGCGCTTTCTCAATCAGCGACGCACTGTCGCTAGACGATGCCATCGACGCGCGCTATCCCGCAATCAGCGCAAGCGGCACAGGCATTGTGAGCGTGGGCGAGAACGGCAGAACAAAGCGCGTTCGCGTATCGGCAGATACGACGATGCACGATTTCGACGCCGCAGCCAAACTCGCGCTGAACGCCGCCCGCGCAGGCGCGAAGACTCTCGTAGTGCGAAACACCGTCGGACACGCCGTTCAGACACAGCAGGCATTGGAACGACTCGCGGGCGAGCGTGACGAAGGACTGCTCTTCAATCTCAACGGCGTCAGTACGCTGCACCATGGACGCTTCGCCGCGCCTGACCGCCGCCTGCTCGACGAAGCCGTAGAGAACACGCTAGGCAAGGATCCGCGGCGCGGCGGCGTGGGCTGCGTAGTCGTGGGAACGCAGACATTGGAACAGTCGTTGGACATAGACGCCGACCTGCTCATAACCGACCTATGCCCAATGGATGTACTGCTGCAGCGCATCGGACGGCTGCACCGCCATGAGCGCGACGATAGACCGGCGGGCTATTGCACGCCCACATGCATCGTACTGACACCGCCCGATAACGACCTGTCTCCCCTGCTGGAACGCGGACAGAATCCGAACGGGCTGGGTCCGCATGGCGGCGTATATGAAGACTTACGCATCCTAGAATCCACTCTGCGCCTAATCGCCGAGCGTCCCGAATGGGAGATACCGGCGATGAACCGCGAACTGGTGGAACGGGCGACACATCCGGAAGCGCTAGAAGCGATAGTGCAAAGTTATGAACGGCAAGACACCGAATTTGGCGAACGATGGCGCGCGCATGCCAACGATGTGGAAGGCGAGCAGATAGCTGATGGCTTGACCGCGCGGGGCGCAATCATACGGCGCGACAAGTCGTTCTTCATGGACAATCGCGAGGTTCTGTTCGGCTCTCTGGAAGAAAAGATACGCACACGATTGGGCGATGATCGCGTGGATATTGTATTCGACGCGGCGCAGGACAGCCCCTTTGGGGAGGCGGGTGCAATCGACAGGGTAGCCATGCGGCTGAGCTGGCTGGAGGGCGCGGAAGTTCCGGATGCGGTGAAAGCGAGTGCGGTTGAGGGCGGGGTAGAGTTCGCAGTCGGTAGCAGGTGGTTTCGGTATGACCGTTTGGGGCTGCATCGCTTATAGGCGATATAGCCGCTGATACGGCTATTGCCACAAGCGAAGAATGGCGACGACCAGCCCTCCAACTGCGATAATCAGCGCGCCCAGCTTGATTTGCATATCCTTCAGGTCTGCCTTCGTGGCGAAATGCGTCCTTATCGCTTCAATCTGACTTTCATCTCGCGCCGTCCGCTCTTTAATCGTTGTCATATCGTCCTGACTTCTTATTGTTGCCTATATCCTATCCCCGCGTGTGCGGGGGAACATCAATACGACGGATGAGCATCGCACGATAATATGGTCTATCCCCGATAGAGTTTGGGGTTGACAGAAGGGCATTTAGAGAGTATTTTAACTATTAACTTGCAATGCTAGAACTTACCAAGTACACTAATTTGCTGAACATAGTTCCCTAGGCTGAGGTATTTCATTATGTTTAACATCCTGACAGAAAACATCATCAGATACAAGCGCGATGATGGCACAGTGGAAACAGCTTCGCTGCCGCAAGTCTATACGGCGCTGATGAACGACGAAGTGGCAAGCTTTCCCGCACTGCGCCCGCACCATCGCCACGCTTGGCACGCCTTCCTAGTGCAGCTCGGCGCAATGGCGATGCACAAGGCGGATCTGACCGAGCCGCCCGCAGACGCCCACGAATGGCAGCGTATAATCCGCGCCCTGACGCCTGACTTCCCTAACGACGAGCCGTGGCAGCTGGTCGTTGACGACATCACCAAGCCAGCGTTCATGCAGCCGCCGACGTCGTCCGAGGACAAGCGTGGCGACTACAAGAGTGAAGTCGCCACACCCGACGAGCTGGACATGCTGGTCACATCCAAAAACCATGACCTGAAGGCGGCGGTGAGTACGCAAGGCAATATAGATGATTGGCTGCTATCTCTAATTACGCTTCAGACGATGGAGGGTTTCGGCGGAGCAGGAAATTACGGCATTTCGCGCATGAACGGAGGGCTGGGTAGTCGTCCGATATTCACGCTCGCTCCAGCATCAGATGATGGAATGAATGTGCGTATGGGACAGCATATTAAGCGAGACATTGAAGCCTTATTTGAGCATCGCTCTACGCTGGTTAGCATCTATCCGACAACTGAAAGCGGCGTTGGATTGCTTTGGACACAATCTTGGGA
>VXRI01000397.1 GCA_009838595.1 Chloroflexota bacterium
CGCGCGTCCTTTAGCGGCGCGTCGGCAGTGCTGCAATTGCCTGCCGGCTGGATCGCCGATTACACTGGCGAGTTCTGGCTGCTGTTGCTCGGCAATGTGTGGGTCTCGATTGGGCTAGTCGGGATGGCGCTCGCAACGACATTCCTGCGGCTGCTGATACTGAGTGTAGTGGGCGGTCTCGGCGGCGGATTCCAGCATCCGTTGGCGTCCGGCATGGTGTCGCGCGCATACGACGACAAGGGACGCTCAGCGGCTGTCGGCACGGTGAACTTCGCCGGAGACTTGGGCAAGCTGCTCGCGCCGCCGATTGTAACGGGCGCAATCTGGGCGCATCCGCTCTTCGCAGCGCGGCTTGGGATAAACTTCGGGTGGCGGCAACTGCTGGTCGTTGTCGGGTTGATAAGCCTCATACTTATGGCGCTGGCAACGCTAACGCGTCGCGCCGTGGACATCGGAAAGCCCGTGCGAGAGACGGACGAACAGCAGAGCGCAGCGGCGAACAAAGTGCGGCTGAACGGCTTCGTTACGCTAAGCGGCATCGGCGTACTGGATTCGATGGCACGGGTCGGCGTGCTCACATTCATCCCGTTTGTGCTCATATCAAAGGATGTTAGCGAACCGCAGGCGATTGGCATGATGACATTCGTGTTCGTTGGCGGCGCGATTGGCAAGTTCGCAGTCGGCTGGCTCGGAGATAGGTTCAGTACGGTCAGCCTCATCTGGGCGACCAAAGGCTTGACTGCGGCGCTGATTGTGCTCGCGCTGTACACGCCCATGACGGTGGAGACCGCGCTGCTGCCCGGAGCGCCGATACCCGTGATGGCGCCGTTGCTGGTGGCGCTCGGCATTGGGTTGAACGGCACATCGTCGATTCTGTACGCGACCGTTGCGGAGTATGTGCCGGCGAGCAGGCGCGGCAGGTTCTATGGCTCATTCTACACGACCAACGAAATTGGCACGGTAATCGCGCCGATAGGCTACGGCAGGATAGCCGACATGTTCAGCCTTACCAGTGCGATGCTCATTATGGGCGGCGCAACGGCGCTGATTCTGCCGGTTAGCTTGCTGCTGCTAGCGCATAGGTTTAGTCGGTAGCCGGTGACTATTCTATGGCATAAGGCTGGGCGAGCACGCACTTTCCGGCAGATTTAGCGCTTCTCGCGCTCACCATCATCCTAGCCTTCTCCTAGAGTGCGAAGGGGGACATATCGATGAAGGAAATGGACGAGATGATAATTTGAACGCCATACTGCGTCAGAATTATGGAAGAAGGAAAGGCGTGTCTGCTATACTGCGAACACTTTCGGCGCAGGTAGAAAATCAGGGTTGAATTCGCTCTGCCCAACGCAGAAACCGGCGCGTAAATCACCGTGAATGGACGGCAAGGTAAAGGCACAATGCGAATCGAGCGGGAGCTGGGACAGGCGCACCTTGACAAGGACTCGGTGCTGACCATCGGTGTCTTCGATGGCGTGCATCTGGGGCATCAGAGTCTGATTACGAAAGTGATAGCCGAGGCGCGAGCGCAGAACGCGGCGGCGGGCGTGCTGACCTTCCGCAATCATCCCGACTCCGTGCTGAATCCCAATTTTCAGCCCCAGTACATCACCAGCATTGAAGAACGCATTCGCCTCATCGAAGAACTTGGCGCAGACTTCGTTGTGCCGGTGTCGTTCGATAAGGAAGTTGCGAGATTGCGAGCGCGCAAGTTTGCCGAACTACTGCGCAGTAAGCTACGAATGCGCGGGCTTGTGGTAGGTCCCGATTTCGCGATGGGATACAAACGCGAAGGCGATGTCGATACGCTGACCACAATTGGCGCCGAACTAGGCTTCTCGGTGAGCGCTGTGGACCTGCTATCCGAAGGTGGTGTCGCCGTGCACAGCACCAGCATACGCAGGGCGCTCGTAGATGGCAGCGTTGCGAACGCGGCAAAGAAGTTAGGACGCAATTTCGCCATCATCGGGACGGTGGTGACGGGAGACCGGCGCGGCAGAACGCTCGGCTTTCCGACTGCGAACATCGAAGTACGGCCGCACATGGCGATACCCGGCAACGGCATATACGCGACACGCGCATTCGTAAACGGCGAACGATATATGGCGGCGACAAGCATCGGCACTCGCCCGACTTTCGACGGCAAAGGGCGTACTATAGAGGCGTACTTACTGGGATTTGACAGTAACCTGTATAATATGGAACTACGCTTAGAGTTTGTGCAGCGTCTGCGCGACGAATTGAAATTCGACAGCGTAGATGCCCTACTAGAACAGATGGAGCTGGATGTAGAACAGACGCGGACACTGCTTCAGGCATAACGATTGTCCGAAGCCCAGCAATAAGGGGGTCTCTCATGCAAGAACGCCCGGGTGAGCCTAGTCATACGACCGCCGAAGATGTCCCACGACGTGCGAGCAACGGCAATCGAGACGCCGTTGTGGAAGCTCGTCGCGTAGCAGCCGAGTACGCAATCTTCGCTGAGATAGGTCGTGTCATCAGCTCTTCGCCGGACATTCAGGAAGTCTATGAGGGCTTTGCGGCGCAGGTTCGCAATGTATTGCCGTTCGAGCGTCTGGTCATAAATAGCGTTGACCTTGAAGCTGGTACGGTAACCACGTTATATCAGTCCGGCGCAAATATACCGGAATGGGCACCGGGAATGGTGAGGGCGATCGCCAATTCCCCCACAGAATGGGTCGCGAAGAACGCTCGCGGGCTGCTGTTCACGCCGGATTCCACGCAATCAGTCGGAGAGATATTCTCTAACCAGTCCCCGGTAATGGTCAGAGGCTTGAATTGGCTGGTCGCCGTTCCGCTCATTTCTAGGAATGAAGTAATCGGCACACTCCATTTCAGGTCGAGTGATCCTGACGCGTACTCCGAAAGCTGCCTTGAACTGGCGGAGCGAGTGGCCTCACAGATTGCAGGAGCGGTCGCCAACTCGCAGCTATACGCAAAGCAGATGGACACACAGGCTGCTTTGGAAGAAATTGTCCGCTTTGAGCAGCGGCTTGTTCAGGAGCAGACGCTCTTCGCTGAAATAGGCAGAATAATCTCATCCTCAATGGACGTTAATGAGGTCTATGAGGACTTCGCCAACCAAGTTCAAAAGCTCATCACCTTCGACAGAATCTCACTAGCAATTCTTAACCAAGAAGACGACACTCTGGTGAATGCCTATGTATTGGGGGTAGAAGCGGAGGGGCGTCGCGTCGGCGAGAGGTTCTCCATATTGGATACCCCTGCGGAAGATGCAATCTACACTGCGAACACCATCCTCGTCCAGGGCAGCGCGGACGTGCTCAGAGCACGATACCCCTCAATGGTGTTCCATAACATGCGCTCCGTGGTGATGGCGCCTCTGATTTTCAAGAACGAGGTAATCGGATTGCTAAACGTGCGCTCGCTGAGTGAGAACGCGTACGGCCAGCGAGACATCGATATGCTCACCCAGGTGGCGAGGCAGATAGCGCCTGCAATTGCGAACTCACAGCTTTACGCGCAGCAGAGCAGGCTGGCAACATTCCCGATGCACAACCCGAACCCAGTGGTCGAGGCGAATCTGAACGGCAGCATTGCTTACTGTAACCCTATCGCCCGCCAGCGTTTTCCTAATCTGGAAGACATGGGAGCGCGGCATCCACTGATGACGGAAATCGATGCGATAGTAGATGACTTACTCACAAGCGGAGGGTTTCACTCACGCGAGGTAGATGTCGGCGACGAGACCTACAAGCAGCGGATTGTCTATATTCCGGCAATCGACCAGA
>VXRI01000214.1 GCA_009838595.1 Chloroflexota bacterium
GTCTTGAGTAGATATGGGAGCGGTGAGCAACAGGTTCAAGAATTCGTGCGAGCTGCTAAACTCTGCCAACTCATCGTCGTAGCACTCGCGCACGAACGAGAAGATGCGTGGAGCGATAAGCGGCGGATAGCGGCGGATTGCATCGCCATCACGGTAGCCCACTACGAGAGCGCTAAACTTCGTGCACAGCAGGCGTTCAATCTGCGGGTTGTCGTGCAACACATCCGCCTCGCTATCCGCGTGCATCCCGCGAGGGATTGCGGCGCGGCCCGGGTCGATGCTCTGCGTCGTAGCCTCGTACACAATGCCGTACATCGGCGCGTCCTGCCCGCAGATCACCAAGTTGCCAATCTCCGGCGCGTCGTACAGCCGGTAGCACTGCGCGGTGAACTCGGAAGTCGATGCATTCATTACCTCGCCAATCCTGTGCTTGTCGTCCATTTGCGGTTCACTGCCAGTTGCGTATTGCTCTGTCATACTTTCGTCCGTCATATTTTCGGCATCATACTTGGAACCGGCATATATTGGCGCCAAGTCATCCCCATTCCTGACTTCTACCAATAGGGGCTGATAAGGAATATATGAGATTTTCCCTACAACTAAATCCAACGCCTAATTTTCGATATGTTCTTCTCGGACGAATAGACAGGTAGCCCTTGCTGCGCGAGCGCGTCTTCGACCAGTGCCACGAAGTGCTGCCTATCCGCGCCGGTCACGACCGCCTGCTCGTGCGCCTCTTTCAGCGCGACAGGGTAGCCCGGCCCAATGCGGCATTGTTCCACGACCAGCGAATGAACCAAACCCAACAGCGCTTCATCTTCGGCAACCCAGTCAGGCACTTCCACTCGCCCGATTTCCTCTTCGGTTTTCACATAGAAGAAAGACACGCCGTGTCTGCCATAATGGTTGTGTACGATGTCCGCGTTGCTGCCGAACGCCGCCGTCCGCGTGCCCAATCTGAGCAGGTCATCGAAGAGCAGCCTATCGAGCACGCCGCCTACTTCCAAATCGCAAGGGCGTTCACCGATTCGTCTTACGCCGCACTCGCGGTTGCAATCCGCGATAGGATATGGGCAGACCGAGAGGCGCAGCGCATTAACCACTTCCATACTGCGCGGCAGGCTTATGTAGCTCGCGATGGCAAGCGGTCGATATAGCGATAACTGACGCAGTTCGTCTAGCAGCGCGACATATCCTTCTTCGACGAGATTGCGCACGACGAAGTCCGGATGTCGGTGCATACCGAACAGAATGAGCGAGCCGTCTATCAACCCTACTGCGGGTATGTCCGGCGGCAACTCACGCAGTCTTTCGAGCAGCCCTGCAAGTTCTTCGACGGCACGCTTCGCGTCGAGCAGCGTGCCGCTAATCGTCTCTTCGCGATATGGCGCGAACCTGTCGCGAATGACCAGCTCATCAGCATCAGCGTAAAGGCGCGGCGTGCTGAAAACCTGCGCACCGGGTTCGCTGCCGTAGCGGAGCGTCATTCCGCCGATGTTAATCAGGTAGCAGTGCGCGGGCAGATGCCGGCTCACATCGATGTGCGACCCGTCCACGCCCACGACGATGTAATCGCGCGGCAACGGCGGCGGCGCATACGACACATCGAGTCGATCATATACATCCGGCACAATCCAGTCCAAGTTCGTCCCCGCTTGCCCTTGCTTAGCCGAATACACAATAGGGTCGAATTCGAGCGCGGCAGCCCTTGCACTCTCAATCCGCGAGTGCCACTCCGCGCGCTCCGCCCTGAGCGAAGCCGCCATATCATCAATCTGAATAGCCGTGCGAGTTAAGTCGAGTGCCATTATTTTTCCTGTTGTCGGGCACTCTGTAGGCGTGCCCTGTTGTTAGCGATGCGCTCTAGGTCTTGCCATTCTCGGCCGCAATAGCGCACATAGCCATCACCGCAGCACCCGCGTATCACCCACGCGGCGGGTGATGCGCTTGTGATCCAGATAGTCCATTAGCGCAAGTGCGTATTTTCGACTTGTACCCAGCGCATCGCGCACATTTGCCACGCTTATCTCGCCGTTGTCACGGATGTAGTCGGATATTATTTTCACCATTTCGGCGTACGCATCTGATGAGTACACGACCGTTTCGCTGACACGAACGACTCTCCCCTGTTCGTCTAGCAGGTTCAGCACTTCGTCGTCTAGCGGCTCGTCTGTCGGCGGCGAGAATGGATCCGATTCGAGCGTTTGCAGGTATGCGACGACCTGCTTGTTCTGCGCATCGTTAAGCGTCGGCTCGTAGTCGGGCAGCCGCGCGAGCGCGCCGTGTTCTTATAAGATTGCCTGCTATTGCAAGAGTGGGAAGTAAAGATTGAACCCCTGAGCCGACATTCCCAGCCTGCTGCGTAACTCTTCCTTCGGAGCGCCGCGCCGCAATGGAAATTGCCGGTAGTATGTGTCCAATGCCTGCTGCGTCTTTTCTACGACGCCGTTCCATCCGCCCGCGCTGTACAGGATGCTGCCCGGGCCGATGCCACTGATTCCCAGTTTAACGACAAGGCTATTTTCCGCCATCGTTTCCAATTCGGACTTGACCGTGTTCTCGTCCATGTTGGTGCGATTGACCAGCACGCGGAACTCGCTCGGCTCGGATGTTTCGATGGTCTTCAGGAGTATGTCTTGCGTAGAGCCGAGTTCCATCATCGCAAGGCGTTCGATGGTGGGCGCATGCCCGCGACGATGCCGCCGCGCGTGTGTTTCTACAATGTTGCCGCCGCCGAGTGTGGTGCGATTGGAGCGGATGACATAGTAGTCGCCCTTCACGACGGCGAGCGGAGAGTCCAATTTCAGCTGCGCCCAGCCAGTTTCGCCCGGCTCCAGCGCGTCGCGTTCGAGCAGCCGCAGCCGCCCGACGACCTCGCTGCTGCCCGTATGCACGGTGATGTACATATTGTGGCGCAGCGCGTGCGGCGCGTCCGGTATCACGCGCAGGCGCACATCCATCGCGTCCGTCGGCCGCATCCATCCTTCGGTCGTCAGCACCTCGCCGCGCGCCACCTCGTCCTGCGATATGTTGATGATGTTGGCTGCGACACGCGTGCCGGGCTGCGCTTCGGTCTGCCCTTTCCTGTGCGTCTGCAAGCCGCGTATGCGCGTGGACTTGCCGGCGACTACGAGTTCGACATCCTGGCCTGTGCTTATCTTGCCGTCGATGAGCGTGCCGGTGACGACCGTGCCGAACCCCGAAATTGTGAATGCTCTGTCAATCGGCAGGCGCGGCCGTCCGACATCGCGCTTGGGTGGAGTGTCGTCGAGCATCGTGTCGATGGTGGCGATGAGTTCCGGCAAACCCTCACCGGTCATCGCGGACACGGGGTATATCGCCGCACCTTCAAGCATTGTGCCTTCGAGAGTGTCTTCCACATCCGCAATCACCAATTCGAGCCAGTCTTCGTCCACTAGGTCGCGCTTGGTGACCGCGACGAGTCCGCGCTCTACGCGCAACAGGTCGATTATCGCCAGATGTTCGCGAGTCTGCGGCATCACGGATTCGTCTGCCGCGACCACGAGCAGTGCCATGTCAATGCCGCCCACGCCCGCGAGCATATTGTTCACGAAGCGCTCGTGTCCCGGCACATCGACAATGCTCGTTTCATTGCCACTCGGTAGCTGCAGCCACGCGAAGCCGAGATCGATGGTCATGCCGCGCTCTTTCTCTTCGCGCAGCCGGTCAGGATCGATGCCCGTCAGCGCTTCGACCAGTGTCGATTTTCCATGATCAACATGCCCCGCCGTTCCGATGACATACAT
>VXRI01000096.1 GCA_009838595.1 Chloroflexota bacterium
AAACAAGTTTGCATGCAACGATTTCAGATTCCTCACTGCGTTTGGAACATTAGGGATTTGTGAAATCGTCCCGCGCATTAGACGAACTCAAAGATGTACCTTATAACAGACATATATCAGGCGTGGATATTCTGCATAACTCCCCCTCCCCTTTTGAGGGAGGGAAGGTTAGGAAGGGGAGACAGTTGAGGGTGGTCATCTGGAAGGTGTGCCATAGATAAGGCGGTCTGTGATAAGATGCTTGTTATTATGAGTACAAGAATCGTTGTGTTTTCGGACACGCACTGTAACCGATGGGACGAAGTTCACGCCGACATACGCATTGCCGTCGCCGACGCGGACATTGCCGTGCATTGTGGCGATATTGTGCGGATGGATGTGGTTGATGGGCTACTCAGTGTGGCGAAACAGGCTGTCGTGGTGCACGGTAATGCCGACCCGCCAGACTTGCGGGACACTTTGCCCTATGTCGAAGTGTTGGAAATCGAAGGCGTGCGCATTGGCGTGACGCACCCGGCTTGGGGCGGCCCTGAGTTCCCGTTTGAAGACCTGCTTGGCGACTTCGACGAACCGGTCGATATAGTCCTGTTCGGGCATACACATGAGCCTCTAAACGAATCTAGAAACGGCGTGCATTTCTTGAACCCGGGTCAGGGCTACCCTTCGTTCATGGTAGCTGCCACCATCGCGGTTCTTACCGTGGACAACGGTGGTTTTCACGCGAAAATCGAGACAATCGTGCCGGCGCGGTAATTTTGCCAGATGGTGAAGCAGCAGGATAACCTGCACTAGAATCTTGATAATTGGCAGTCGCGAGTTTAGTGCGATGGACTGCGCGTTGAATCAGTGGGATGCAATACTTCATGAGGTGAGGCATGGCGAAACGAATCAATAGAGTTATCGAATTGCTGGAGCAGGGACAGCCCCTTTACAACGCCGGCGCGCACGAACTGTCCTATGAGAACGGCAGGGAGATGGCGTCCACTTGGGCGGACTACATAGGTGTGGAGATGGAGCATGGTTCATTCGACATGTCCTCCCTCGACGAGTTCATGCGTGGGCTGGTGGACGGCGGACCAACGCCAAGCGGACACCGCACGCCTCCCGTAATCATGACTATTCCCACGGACGGCACAAATGAAGATGTTGTCCGCGCGAACGCTTGGATGATGAAGCAGGCGCTTGCGCGCGGTATTCATGGTATTCTGTTGTGTCATGCGGAGACCGAAGGCGCGGTGCAGGCGTTCGTTGAGTCGTGCCGCTATCCGTTCCAGACGATTGGCGTCGGTGAGGGGCTAGACGTAGGTCGGCGCGGTGGCGGCGGACAGCGCGGTGCGGCGGAAATATGGGGTGTCTCTCCGGACGAATACATGAAGATTGCAGACCCATGGCCGCTCAATCCTGACGGCGAGATTTTCCTCGGACTGAAATTGGAGAACAAGCGTGCGCTGGAGAATTGTGAGGCGAGTGCGGCGGTGCCCGGCATTGCCTTCGCCGAGTGGGGACCCGGCGATATGGGCTTGTCGTTCGGTTATGCTGATGCGCATGACCCGCCGTATCCTGACGACATGGAAGAGGCACGGCAGCGCGTTAAGGCGGCATGTGACACGGCCGGCTTGGCATTCCTGTGCAGTTGGAGCGACTACACCATCAGCGTCGAAGCACGCGTGAACAAGCTGATGGGCGACGGCGTGAAGATACTGTCCGGCGTGGGCGAAGAAGGCGCGACTATCGGGCGCCAGCTTACCGGCAGGACGATGCCGATTTAGCGTCTCGATTCTCGCGGTAGGGTTGATGTAACCTCATCAGACTCATCCTAGTAGCCCCCCCCGTTTAGGGGGTTAGACCTGTATATAGTTGACGGAAGGAAATCATAATGGCTAAGCGAGTTAATCGCGCTATCGAACTGCTTGAACAGGGTCAGCCCATCTATTATACCGGCGCGCACTCGGGCGCGGTGCTGACTTATGAATACGGCAAGGAAATGGCGAGCACATACGCTGATTACATCAACATTGGTATGGAACACGGCGCGTTCGATATGGCAGGGCTTGACCAGTTTATGCGTGGGCTGGTGGACGCCGGACCGACGAACAGTGGGCATCGCACTCCGGCGGTCATTGTGGAAGTGCCGGTTGACGGTGGCAGCGAGGACATCGTTCGCTACAACGCATGGCAGTTCCGGCAAATTCTGGCGCGCGGTGTGCACGGCATCATCCTTTGCAATGCGGAGACGCCGGGCGCAGTAAGGGCGTTCGTTGAGTCGTGCCGCTATACGTTCCAGGATCTTGGAGTTGGCGAGCTTATCGGCAGGGGAACGCGTGGCGCCGGCGCACAGGGTCCTGCGGGCGAAATCTGGGGCGTGTCCGCGGACGAATATCTGGACAAAGCCGACCCATGGCCCCTGAATCCTAACGGCGAACTCATGCTGGGTCTGAAGTTGGAAAACAAGCGCGCGCTGGAGAACGCCGAGCTCAGCACTCGTATATCCGGCATCACCTACGCGGAATGGGGACCCGGCGACATGAGCATGGCGCACGGCTCCAAAACTCCGCCGAACCCGTTCACACCTGAACTTCTCGCGGCTCGTGATCGTATATTTCAGGCTTGTCGCGACGCCGGTCTGTTCTTCCTCAATGGCGTGTCGCCGGACAATGTCGTCGAGATGCTGGATGAAGGCGTAATGGTCTGCTCAGCGGGTGGACCCGGTGGCGAAGAGGCAGCGCGCCTTGGTAGAGAGCATACAAGGCGCACCATGACCGTCTAAGATCTGCCGGCTGCCGTACTCTACGCCGAGAGCCTAGTCTAACCCAGACCAAGACCACGCAGCGACTTGCCGCCGAGAATGTGCATATGAAAGTGTGCCACTTCTTGGCCGCCATCGCTGCCTTGGTTGACTATCAGGCGATAGCCCGATTCGGCTATGCCTTCTTGCGCCGCCATTTTGCGAGCCGCCGCAAACACGCTGGCGAACATAGCATCAGGTTCGTCCACCAGTTCGGACAATTGGGAGAAGCACCGATTCGGAATGACCAGCAGATGCGTCGGCGCGAGCGGGTTGATGTCCCGTATCACGAAGCAATCGTCGTCGCTATACAGCTTCTCACTGGGAATTACGCCATCGCGTATCATGCAAAAGATGCAGTCTTCAGGCATTTCGCGTTCATCCTTGTCGGGAATTTCTTGGTGTCCATGATACGCCGTCCACGAGTCTCATCCCTCGCTTAACATGGAGGAAGGTTAGGACGGAGGCAATCCCCCAACCATTCTGCTGGCGCTAACTACTCAACGACCGCAAACGCTTCAATTTCCACAAGCATCTCCGGGCGCACCAACGCGGTTACGATGACCGTGCTGCTCGCAGGACCGTTCTCCGGAAATATGCCGTTTCGCACTTCGGCATAGGCGGCGTAATCGTCGGCATTAACCAGAAAGCAGGTAATCTTCGTTACATCGTCCCATCTCGCGCCGGCGGTGGTGAGCGCAGCCTCAACATTCTTGAAGCACTGCTCGGATTGCGCCTTCGCGTCGCCTGTGCCGACTAGATTGCCGTTTTCGTCAGCCGCCACTTGTCCGGAGACGAAGACCTGATTGCCCACGCGCGTCGCCGGCGAAAAGCCCACAGGCTTGTTGTTCGGATACGGAAAATAGACTTGCCTTGCCACGTTATTTGCTCCAATCTTGATTCGGTAAATGCGCCTTAACTGGTCATCTGCAGCTGTTCGATTCTCACATCGTATGGCACTTTGTTGA
>VXRI01000132.1:0-1881 GCA_009838595.1 Chloroflexota bacterium
TGACTTTTGAAGCAACGATAACCGGTTCGGTAACCTCTATTTTGACGCAATTCGTTATGTGAAGGTACA
The DNA here is from genome assembly GCA_009838595.1 of Chloroflexota bacterium. Lineage (GTDB taxonomy): Bacteria > Chloroflexota > Dehalococcoidia > Lucifugimonadales > JADFKI01 > Bin90. Next base: position 70 of record VXRI01000132.1, read on the forward strand.
TACCAGGGTCTTTCGGTTTTCGCCCAATGGTCCCTTTTAGTTCGCCCTGAGTATGCCAAAGGGCGCGGGTACACAGGTTTGCGCTCTCGTGGTTCGACAGGCTCACCACGAACGGATTGTGGGCAACTCACTATAACCGAATGATCCTGAGGTCCATACAAGGCGCATTCCAATCCCGCATATCCTGCACATCCTTTTAATGTCGCACTACTCTTCAACGATGAGGTGAAACGCGAACGGGCATGCCACGAGGAACAGCGCGTCGAAGGCGAGCAGGAACGGCAGCCACCTGTCGAACGGGTTGTCGCCTTGTATAACCGATGTCGATGCTTCGACCGCCGCGATGACTGCCGGCACGACGACCGGGAAGAACAGAAGCGGCAGCATCACTTCGCGGGAGCGCGTATTCGCCGCTATCGCCGAGAACAGCGTGCCGACGGTCGCTATCGCTACGGTGGCGAGCACGGCGACCGGAATCAGACCCGGCATCAGCAGCGAGAAGTTGTACAGCACCGCGAATATGGGGAAGACGATAATTTCCACCAGCAGCATGAACAGCAGGCTGCCCAGCATCTTGCCGAAGAATACGATGTCGCGGCTGATGGGTGCGAGCAGCAGCGCGTGCATACCGCCACTCTCGCGTTCCAGCGCAATGGAGCGGTTTAGTCCCAGCACGCCGCCGAACGTGAACGCGACCCATAGTATGCCCGGCGCCACGAAGGCGACCGTCTGCGGCGTGGGCGTGATGGCGAAGTTGAACACGACGATGACCAGCAGCGCGAACACCAGCGCGCTCACCACGATGTCCTTCGTGCGTAGTTCCAGCACCACATCCTTCCACAGGATAGCGAACACCGCCAGCATCGCCGCCTTCATCGGTCTAGCGCCTTTTCGCAGGTTTCAACATTATGCTCCTTGGCGTGGAACTGGGCTTGCTTGCTATATGCGGCTGTGGGTACAGTGGCGTCTTTCGCACCGTCATGTACGATACAATCATCTTCGTTCTGCTCTGGGACGGGCTGCTCTGCCTGCCCTTCGGTCTGCTTGCGATATGCGGCTTTAGTAGCGCCGGCGTCAGGCGTGCCTTCGTATGCGATTCTGCCGCGCGACAGGATCGCCACGCGGTCGGCGAGCGCGATGCCTCGTTCGAGGTTGTGCGTAGTCATCAAAATCGTGCGAGTTGGGTTCGACCTGTCGGTTACGAGCGCTTCGAGCAAGCCTAGCGCTTGCTGGTCGAGTCCGCTCTCGGGTTCGTCCATTATCAGCAATCGCGGCGAGTGCAGCAGCGCGCGCGCTATGCTAAATCGGCGGCGCATACCGTGCGACAGTGTGCCGATTCGCGCATCCAGCCGTTCCACGACACCCATCTGCGCCGCGACCGCGTGGATACGCTCGTCGATGCGGTCGAGCGCGAACATTCTGGCGAAAAAGCGCAGGTTTTCCGCGCCGGTCAAGCCGTCGTACAGCAGCGGTTCGTGCGTAACAACACCGACCACGCGGCGCACGCGAACACCATTCCTGCGCGTGGACAAGCCCGCGATGCGAACTTCGCCGGCGTCCGGCTTGGCAAGCATCGCAAGCGTCTTGATGAGAGTAGTCTTGCCGGATCCGTTGGGACCCAGCACGGTCAGCGTCTGCCCCCAAGGGACTTGCAATCTAAGGTTGCGCAGCACCGGCGTGCGTCCATACGACTTGCCAAGTCCGCGAACGTCTATGGCTAGTTGTGTGCTGTCAGATTGCGAGTCGTGGTTATTGGGGATTACCATTATTTTCGTTGATCGAGTTAAAATCACTATCCATTAACTGTGGATT
>VXRI01000132.1:1891-3740 GCA_009838595.1 Chloroflexota bacterium
TTAAACTCACTAGCCATTACCCTGATGCCAGCCTACGCACCGCGTCTTCGTCTATATCAATGCCCAGGCCGGCTCCCGTCGGCACGGCGAGATAGCCGTCTTGCTGGTCGAATGGTTCGGCAGTAATGCCTTCGCGTATGCCACTTGGCGTGCGGTCAAACTCCATCACCGGCTCTTGTTCGTATGGGCGCGGGTCATAGGCGGGAGGGCATGGTGGTATCGTGGCAGCTAGGTGCAGGCTTGCGGCAATCATTACCGGCGATCCCCATACATGCGGGTTGACAAGGATGCCATTCGCGTTGGCGCTCATGGCGATGTTTCGCATCTCGGTGATGCCGCCTGCGTTTATCACATCGGGCTGCACTATGTCGTATGCACGCCGGGCGAAGAAGTCCTTGAACTCGTAGCGAGTACGCAGATTTTCGCCGCCTGCCACGGGCATGGATATGGCTGATTTGACCTGCAAATAAGCGTCAACATCCTTGGCGTTAACCGGCTCCTCGAACCAGGTGATGTCCAAGTCTTCGAGTTGCCTGCCGATGCGTATCGCCGCCGCCGCCGGATACGCTTGGTTCGCGTCAACCATCAGGCGAAGGTCGTCGCCGATGACATCGCGGATGGCTGCGACACGCCGCACATCCTCCGCGATGGGCAATCCACCGACCTTTGTCTTCATGCCCTTGAAGCCGAGTTCCACATACATCGCGGCTTCGTCGAGCAAGCGCGTGGGGAACTCGCCTTCAGTGTAGTACAGTCCGGTAGCATAGACGGCTACCTTGTCGCGGATGCGCCCGCCGAGAAGGTCGGACACGGACAGTCCCGCCGCCTTGCCTGCGATGTCCCAGAGTGCGATGTCCACCGCGCTGATAGCGCTGCAGCCGAAGCCACCGGCGTTGTTGCCATTGTAAACGCGCGCGAACATCTGCTGCCATAGCAAATTGCGATTCCGCGGGTCCGCGTCGATAAGCACATCGCCAAAGTGTTGCTTGACGAAGCTGCCGCCCGCACCCACATATCCCTCACCCCAACCCGTTATGCCTTCGTCTGTCTCGATTTTGACCAGATCGACCACGCGCGCCGGAATCCAACCATTCGACCAGCCAAACGGTCGCTCCAGCGGCGACGACAGATTAAAGCCTTCTATACTTGTGATGCGCATACTGGTCTCCTAACGGCGTTATACATGGTTATACGGAATGGACAGGAATTTCGGTAATTGTAGCAGTTGCCGTTTGGATTGCGATACACTATGACGCACTTGAGACACAAGGCAGCAGACTGCCAAAGGCAGAGCGAATGGAGGAATAACGCAATATGACGAAGTATGCGCGATACGAACATGGTGGAGGCGTCTCGTATGGGATAGTCGAAGGCGACGATGTACACGAGATTTCCGCTGCGCCGTATGAAGATTACGAGCGGACCGGCAACTTGGCGGCGCTGTCGGATGTGCGGCTGCTCGCGCCGGTGATGCCGGGCAAGATAATCGCAATCGGCCGGAACTATGTGAGCCATCTGGCACATTCGGCGTCGCTAGTGGGCGGCGACATCGACCTGCCGAAAGTGCCGGAGCCGTTCTTCAAGACGCCGTCGTCTGTGGTCGGTCCCAACGACCCCATCGTACTGCCGCGCGAGGTGAGCGAAGAGGGCGTACTGGTCGAGGAGGAAGCAGAGCTGACGCTGGTCATCGGCAAGCGGTGCCGCCGCGCCACGCAGGAGAACGCGCTGGATTTCGTTTTGGGCGTAACTTGCGGCAACGATGTGAGCGCGCGCAACTGGCAGCGCGGCGACCTGTCGTGGTGGCGCGCGAAGTCGTCCGACACATTCAGCCCGATAGGTCCGTATGTCG
>VXRI01000410.1 GCA_009838595.1 Chloroflexota bacterium
GGACGGTATGCGCGCGGTCTAGCCATCGGTATGCCTCCTGATGCCGTTGTGTGTCCGATTATATCCAATATCACTGCACCGTGAGAATACCGCAAAATCATTGTCCTTGCTAGAGCAAGGCTAATATGTGCAGCATGAGTCGGCTATCAGTTGCAACCGCTATTCCTGTGCGCCCAATGCCAGAATGATGTCCCATTCCTGCTTAGTGACCGGCTGCACGGATAGGCGCGAGTTTTTGACCAGCGGCATTTCTTCCAAGCCCGGCGTTGCCTTGATCTCACGCAACGGGACAAACCGCTCAAACTCTGCAACCGCTTTTATGTCCACCATGTACCAGACGGGATTGTCCGGCGTGCTTCTCGGATCAGGATGCTCCGATTCAGAATCCCAAGCCGTGTGGTCAGGGTAACCCTCTCGCACTACGACCGCCGTGCCAACCGCGCCGGGCGGCTTAGCGTTCGAGTGGTAGAAGATGACCCCATCGCCGATTTTCATATCGTCGCGCATCATGTTCCGCGCCTGATAATTGCGCACTCCGTCCCACTCAGCCGTGCTGTTCTCTTCGCCTATCAGGTCGCTGAATGAGTACGCGCCGGGTTCCGATTTCATTAGCCAGTAGCGTTTTTGAGACAATTTGCCAACTCCTTTGATGTATCTTGCTATCTGGTGTTGATTAAACGAATATGATTCAACTATGACATAATGTAGTATTTACCGAATTACTGTGTGATTCGATTTCAGAATATCTTACAACAACGAATTTCAAACGGGACTACTATATGGCAGACGATAGAGAGCAATCGATACCCACTCCTGCGGAACACTTAGGATTCGAGGTTGGCGCGGATAGGAGACTCGCCGGTTGGCAAGAAATCGCTGAATACTTCGAGATGCTTGGCGAGATGTCCGAGCGCGTGCAGACGGCCGAGATTGGAAGAAGCACGAAAGACAACTCATTCTTGCTGACAGTCATATCATCCCCGGAGAATCTGTCGAACTTGGACGACCACAAGCGCACGCAGGCGAGACTGGCGGATGCGCGCACTGTATCGGGCGACGACGAAGCAGACGCGCTGATACGGCAGGGCAAGGTGGTAATTGCCATCACTTGCAGCATCCATGCGACTGAAGTCGGCGCGACGCAGATGTCTATGCTCTTGGCGCACTGGCTGGCGACCGGCACTAGCGACGACGCGCGAGCAGTCCTAGACAATGTGATTTTGCTGTTGCTGCCTTGCACGAATCCGGACGGGCTTATAGATGTGAAAACGTGGTATGAAAGCACGCTCGGCGAGTCGTACGAAGGTGTGATGCCACCGTTCTTGTACCAGCACTATACCGGCCATGACAACAACCGCGACTGGTTCATGTTCACGCAGCAGGAAACTCGTCTGCTAGTCGATCACTGCTTCAACGCGTGGCGTCCACATGTTGTGCTGGACATGCACCAGACACGCTCGACCGGCGTGCGCCTGATGGTGCCGCCGTTCGTAAACCCGATGGGGCCGAATGTGGACGCAATCCTGAACGCGGAGAGCGCGATGCTTGGCGCGGCGATGGCGGCAGACTTGACGGCTCAGGGCAAGGCGGGCGTGTCGATGAATGTAGTGTACGATGCTTACAGCCCTAATCGGTCATACCAGCAGTATCACGGCGGCGTGCGGATGTTGACAGAGGCTGCGGGCGTGCGTATCGCCACGCCGGTGAATGTGCCGGAGCGCAATCTGCAATCTGACAGGGGCGAGACGCCGACGGAGATTACTTGGAATCATCCGCTTCCATGGAAGGGCGGCATTTGGCGTCTGAGCGACATCGTGGAATATAACCTGATTTCTGCGAAGTCGTGCCTAACGCATTCCGCCCGGCTGCGCGAGACTTTACTGCGGAACTTCTATCAGGTGGGAAAGAATGCCATCAATAAGCACACATCGCCGCACGCGTTCGTCATCCCCATACAGCAGCACGACCACTCCGCCGCTTCTGAGATGCTGGACGCGCTGCGTACCGGCATGGTCGAAGTCCACGAAGCGACGCAGGCGTTCAACGCGGATGGGCAGCCGTTTGCCGCAGGCTCTCGCGTCATCCTGAACGGGCAGCCGTACTGGGGTTTCGCGAAGACGCTCTTAGAACAGCACAAGTATCCCGAAGTGCGAACGCATCCAAGCGGGCCGCCCAAGGCACCCTACGATGTTACGGCACACTGCCTGCCGATGCTAATGGGCGTGAACTCATACACCATCAGGGGCAGATTTTCCGCCCCGCTAAGGTTACTTGAGAAAAGCGACCCATCAATGCCCGCCATGTCGTCGGGATCTAACGCGCGTCGTGGTGGTAATGGCGGTTTGAAGAAGCGCGCCGCCGCATGGATTATCCCCCCTGAATCGAACGCGAGCGCGCGGTTGGTGAACAACCTGTTACGGTCAGGCTCGAATGTGCGGCGCGCGCGCGAGCCGTTCGCTATCGAAGGCGCGTCATACGCGCGAGGTACGTTCATAGTGGAAGCCGCGCAATCGTTAAATGGCGTGGTGTCTGATACTTTCCCGGAGCAGTCCGCCAACTCTATGCGCGTGGTTGAGATCATGCCGGACGTCGCTTCCCACGAAATGGCGAAGCCGCGCATTGCCGTGTACAAGAGCTACATCGCGTCGGTCGAAGAGGGCTGGACGCGCTATGTACTGGACGAGTACGGCTTCGATTACCACTCACTGCTGAACGAAGAGGCGCATGAAGGCAATCTGCGCGAGCAGTTTGACGCTATTGTTTTACCGCACCAGCTGGTGCGCCATATCCACTGGGGACATAGAAAGTCGTACTACCACCCTCAATACTCCGGCGGTCTTGGCGATCAAGGCGCGGATAACCTGCGCGAGTTCGTAGAGCAGGGCGGCACGCTGGTAACATGGGACGGCTCGGCGCGATATGCGATACGCCACCTCGAATTGCCCGTGCGCAATGTGCTGGCAGATCTGAAGCGCACCGACTTCTACTGCCCGGGTAGTCTGCTTGCCGTGCTGCTGGACGCGGGACATCCGCTTTCGTATGGCATGCCCAGCCTTGCGGCGGTAATGTTCTACGACGGACCCGCGTTCGACATTCGGCGCGGTAGGGTAGTGGCGAAGTTCCCGATGCGCAACCCGCTGTTCAGCGGCATGCTGGTGGGACCTGAAAATCTGTACAACAGGACCGCGCTCGCAAGCGTACCGCTTGGCAAAGGTGAGGTTGTGCTGTTCGGATTCAGGCCCCAATTTAGAGCGCAGGCGCGGGGGACATATAAGCTGCTGTTCAATGCGCTATATGGGAGCGCGTACGGAGGCTAACAGGATTTACAGGATGGATGGGGATATTTGTATCACTCAGTTTCAGGAAAGAGTGTCATCGCTGCTTTGAAGCGATTGTAGCGGTCATCCCTGGTAGTTGACATCGCAATAGAGCCGAGACTTTCCTGCAGCAATCTCTGCTGACTATTGCTAAGTTCCAATTCATCATAATTTTCCACAAGCCTTGCGAGTCTGTGAAGGTTGAAGTACACGAGCAGGTCTCGTTCCTTCTCAATATATTGGCTTATTCGACGATATTCATCATCGGATGCTAGGCTGTCGCCCTCTCCGTTTTGCAACTGTATGATTCGTTTCAGCATATTATCGGTAGTGGCAATGGACAAATAGCCGTCGTGCAGCACGTACCCAGGTGAGTAAGCAACGCCGTCCAAATCCACGAGCACGGCGTCTCTATCC
>VXRI01000170.1 GCA_009838595.1 Chloroflexota bacterium
GGCGTCAGCGCGCGTTCAACGGCAGCCTTCGCCGCGCTCAACGGAACGACCATCTCGTCGAGGTTCTCCGGGAATTGCCCCAGCACCGAGCCGATGTACTTCGGCGAGTCTTCGCCCCATTCCTGCTTATGGTCTTCCATGTCTTGTAGCGTCATCATGCCCGGCACAACTACCCGTCCTTCGGTAATGTTCGGCGTGTCCGATGCGCCGATTTGCACCGTCTCCCAAAGGTGGCGATGCAGGTGATGCGAGTCGTAGAACACGCCTCCGCTGCTGAACGGGTTGCCGGTCATCAGCAGCTTGGACGGGTGCAGCCGCCGGATGGCATGGTAGTATTCGTCCGGCACTGCGTGCGCCTCGGTGATGACCGCTAGCAAGTTGGGCGAGTGAAATCCGAGAATCTTGTACGGCGAGTTGGATGTGAATCCGAACGCGAATGTCTGCTCGTCGATTTCGTAGCGCGTCTTCATCATCTTGCCGGGGAACTTGTCCGCCGCCTTGCCGTAGGCAAATCGCACTTCGTTCCAAACGATGTCCTCGACCTGCCGCAGCGTGGGGCCGGTTACGATAGCCTTCGCCGGCGAGTGGCGATGCACCCACCACAGCACGACGCGCGCGGTCGTCCAGTCCTTGCCGGAGCCGTTGCAGCCTACGACGGATATGCGCCGCGCCTCCGAATCCACCAGACGCAATATCTCCTGCTGCTTGCCGTAAGGCTCCTCCCCAAGCGTACCTTCCACAAACTCTAGCGCGGATATCCCCGAAAACTCGCCGCCGCTGCCGCCCGCGCCTGTACCAGCGTCCCAATCGCGTTCTCCCATCAGGTCAAAATAGTTATGATTAGCGTCATCCAAACCAGCCAATTCCTCACCACCAATCCCACACTAATCCCAATATCGGATCAATACCGCCCGGCGTCCCAGCGCATCGAAGTAATCCCCAGAAAGCAAAAGAGACGCACCCACAAGGGCTCGTCCTTAGATACCCCAATAATAGTACATATATTCTATACTGTCAAGGCGCAGGTCAGGGCCTTTCGGTTGTCACCCTGAACGGAGTGAAGGGACTAAAATCTAGGCAAAGAAACAAGCTTTGCCACAGACAGCACTTTCAACAGCGCTTTCAGATTTCTCGCTGCGCTCGAAATGACAAGAATAGCCGAAAGACCCTGAGGCACAGGTTCGGAATGCGGGTCGCGGGAACTGACATGGCTGAACAGGATGTAGTCCAATTTTACCCCAACCTACCCATCCCGTTTCGTGATACGATAGCGCATACTACGAAACGCTAACGCTGGACGCTAGGAGTGTGAAGATGGCTCGCTTGGAAGGAAAAGTCGCCGTGATTACCGGGGCAACGGGCGGTATCGGGAATGCCGCCGCTAGGCTGTTCGCAGACGAAGGTGCGAGCGTCGCCCTGGTGGACATCGACGAGGCGAAATTGCAGGATGCGGTGCGCGATATTGGCGAGGACAAGGCAAGTTACACCGTCGCGGATGTTACGCAGCCGGATCAGTCGAAGGCGTATGTCGATGCCGCCGTGAGCCGCTGGGGTGGCATCGACATACTGCTGGCGAACGCGGGCATAGAGGGCACGCTGTCTCCCATCCCCGACTATCCCATCGATGTTTTCGACCGCGTGATGGCAGTCAATGTGCGCGGCGTGTGGCTGGGCATCAAATACGTCGTGCCGGTGATGCGAGAGCGCGGCGGAGGCAGTATCGTCATCACATCGTCCACCGCGGGCATCGGCGGGTCGCCGGAGATGTCCGCGTACAACACCAGCAAGCACGCCGTCATTGGGCTAATGCGCTGCGCCGCTCTCGAAGGCGCGCCGGACAACATACGAGTGAACACAGTCAATCCCGCGCCCATCGAGACCCGCATGATGCGCTCCATCGAAGAAATGCGAGTCGCGTCAATGGACGATGTGCGCGTCACGGTCGAAGTTACAAAGCAGTCGGTCGCCGAACGCATCCCCCTGCAACGCTACGGCGACCCGGAAGAAGTCGCGCGGATGATGATGTTCTTAGCCGGCGACGAAAGCAGCTTCAGCACCGGCGGCGTTTACATGGTTGATGGCGGTCGCTCTGCCGGCGTCCGGTAAATTGACATCGATGCACAGGATGGGCTGGATCGGGGCAATATCCTCAAAAGAGGCGAACAAAAAGAGGCGCACGCCTATTGCATCACTCCCAGATATTCGCCATCTGCCAAATATCGAACGCCGCCAGCCGCGCTCCGCTGCCGCGTGCAAATATGGACACGCCACTGCTGTCGTTGCGCTGCGGGTAGGTTCGCAGCGTTAGGCATTGCTTGTCGTTGGCGAACACTTCCACGATGCTGCGGTCAACAAACACGCGCAGGCGCAGCGGCTCGTCCGGCGCCAACTTGATAGGCCCCGCCTCCGGCGTGCGCGCGAACACATCCGCGCTCTGCGAACCTTCCGAGATGTCAATCTGCAATGAACTCGTGTCGAAGCGGCGATGGTCTTGCGGATACAGCGATACGCGCGTGCGCTCCTTGCCGTCCGGCGAGCGCAGCACATACATGCCCACTTCCCGCGCATCGCCCGGCTCGATGACCGCCCGAATCTCCACCGCCTTGCCGCCGATGCCGTCCAGCACGACCTCATCGTTTGCCGGAATGTCCATCGGTGCGACCTGCCTGTGCTCACCGCGCAGCGACTCCACATCGCCCGCGACCGCCATGCCCAGCGTGCCGTCATCCGCCAGCCAGTAATGGCGCGGCAGTGTCATAATGTTGTCCCATCCTGCTGCAGGCTTCCCTTCCTTAACATTGAAAATAGCGGTGAAGCGCCCATCCGGCCCGATGGCTGCGGACGGCGCGTGCAGGGCGCCTATCGTGTATGAGCCGTAGTTCATGCGTTGGTGAAAGTCGGGCGTGAAATCGTGTGAGACAGGGTCGTAATCGCCGACATAGCAGCGCCCCGACCGCTTATGGCTGAACAGCAGCAGCATATGCTTGCCGCTGGGCTTGCCGTCCCTGTCGCTCAGATGCCAGAAGACGGGAACGGCTTGGTCTTCGCCGCGCTCGGCGTAGAGTTTGTCTTCAAGCAGCGCGCCGATGTGCTCCCAATCCGCCAAATCCCGAGAGCGAAACAAGTGGTCGATGCCTTGGCAGTCCACCCCGCGCTCGCCGTCCTTGTATGTGCCTGAAAGCGCGTAATAATGGCCGTCGTCCTGCTTCCAGATGCACGGATCGAACACGCGATACGGCGAGCCGTCGTCATCGATAGGCACGATGGGAATGACCGGATTGTCCGGATGCTTGCGCCAGTTCAGCAGCAGCGGATCGGACGCGATGGCGATGGCGTTGCCCGATTCCGTGCCATGATAGATGGCGATAACTCGGTCGTCCTCCACTAACGCCTGCCCGCTGTAGCAGTCCTTCTCCGTGTCCGGATACAGCGCGATAGGCAAGTCGCGCCAATGCGCCAAATCGTCGCTGACCGTATGTCCCCAGTGCACGCGGTCGTCCTCGCCGCCGGGCCTGAACTGATAGAACAGATGCCACCGACCTTGCCAGAAGCACAGGCCGTTCGGGTCGTTCAGTACATTCTGCGGCGGCGAAAAGTGGAACGCCGGCCGGTACGGATCGGCGGCAAGCCGCGACCGCGCGTCCGCAAACGCGCGCAACGCATCATCCGCATCCAGCGCGCGAAGCTGCTCATCAAGCGCATCGGGATATGCGGGACC
>VXRI01000135.1 GCA_009838595.1 Chloroflexota bacterium
ATGACGCCGGACTTGTGTGGCGTGCAATCCACGCCCTCGGTAACATCCAGTACGATTTGCGACATTACATCGTCTTCGGTCATATCATCCATGTTGGCGGGATGCGAATCATCAACATAGTAGGACGCACCCATAACTATGCGCACACCGGTCGCCCGTGATATGCGCGCAAGCCCTTCAGCATCGCGCTTGATGCCGATGCTGGTCGCGTCCACCAGCGACCCACCGCCGTATTGCTTGTAGATGTTCACCTCGTCAATCGCGGTTGCCACATCAGTCAGCTGTACATTGTCGGCGTTGCGCTGCGCCCAGTGCTGTATGCGCCCGACATTCTGCAGAGACACGGGTTCGTGGTAGAAGCCCTTTGCGCCTGCTTGTTCCGGCGGCGCGAATAGCGGGGACATGTCGATGAGCAAGTGTTCGTGCGTCAGTGTGACGCCGAGTTGCACTGGGTCGATCACACCTAGCACGGTCTGCACACTGCCCGCGAGATTGAAGTTTGCCACCGCATTTCTCCCAGAATATAGTCTATGAAACATGTCGAATAGGAGACTGAGCGAACTTGCCACACGATTTCGCAAATGACTGTCTATTGCGAAACAATGCTTATATGCACATTCCTGAGCATACTTAATCTTGGGCACATGGGCTCAATCACCACATTCTAATCTTCCCTAGTCAAGGGGGAAGGGTAATAGGAGCAATATCGGCGATAAAGCGAAGACGTACCGCTGTTGAACCAGCCTCACCTGTTAATATCCTTCTCCGCGCCACTCGAATGCGAGCGTAGCGTAACGAACGAACACGGCGCCACCCGGTCTTGCGATTGGACCATTGACCGCCAGCAGCGCGATTTTGTGCTTGTCCCCGGGCTGTGGGTCTGTGCTTATCACGACGCGCTGGGGTATGTTAAAGCCTTGCACCGCGCCCTTTGACATGTCGAGTTCTCCGTTGACCCACACTTCGCCATAGTCGTCGATGCAGGTCTCTAACAGGCACTGTGTTCCGCGCACATCGCGCCCGCCGATGGTCTCCGGTATCGTAATTTCGATGCGATACCAGATGAACGACAGTCCGTATGTGCGCCATTCCGCGAGGTCGTCGCACACTTCCCAACCTGAATCGTCGTAGTCGGGCAAGCGCGCTGGGCTGCCGTCGCTCAGCGCGACAAGTCCCTGATTCGGCTCGCCAGGCACAAGCCCGACTGCGTATCGCCATTCGCCGTTCACCGTCTTCAATGCGTCCGCATCTTGCAAATCCAAATGCGCTCTTGGCATATCGCGCCTCCTTCAGCTTCATTGCCCCAACTATATGCTATCTTGCCTATCCTGTACATGCCCGCAGGTGATAAACTAAGCGCATATCCCAGAGACGAGGTGCAGCAATGCCAAACACAGCGGAAGCGGTAATCATCGGCGGCGGTGTGATGGGATGCAGCATATTGTACAACCTAGCAGAGCAAGGCGTAACCAACACGCTGCTGCTAGAGCGCGATGTTCTGGCGTCCGGATCTACGAGCAAGTCGCAGGCGATACTGCGAATGCACTACTCAAACGAAGTAACATCCTTGCTCGCGTGGAAGAGCTTGGACATCTTCAAGAACTTCGAGGAAATCACCGGCATGCCTTCCGGGTACACCAAAACCGGGTATTTCCTGATAGTTGGGCAAGAAGATAGACAGGCGCTGTTCGATAATGTGGCGATGCACCGGCGGCTCGGTATCGCAAGCGAAGTTGTGTCCATAGAAGATCTGCGCGAACTCGCGCCAATGCTGGCGGTTGAAGGCGACGAATCTTTCGCATACGAGTCCGAGTCCGGTTATGCCGACCCGTACTCAGTAACGCTCGGATTTGCCAACCGTGCCCGCGAGATGGGCGCGCGCTTTCAGGACAGCACTCCGGTTACTGGTATAGAAGTCAGCGGCGATAGGGTAACCGCAGTGTTGACCGCAGACGGGCGTGTCGAGACGCCTATCGCGGTTATCACAGCGGGGCCTTGGAGCGACAGGCTGCTGAACGGCGTCGGCGTGGATGTGCCGATACGACCGCTTCGGCATCAGGTCGTAGTGCTGCGCCGTCCGCCGGGGCCGGACACGGAGCATCCCATCGTCGCCGACAATCTCAACGGCTTTTCCGCACGCCCGGACATTGGGGGACTCACAATGATTGGCGCCGGCGAGGAAGAGTTCGTGGACGCGGACACATTCAACCAGGGCGTGGATATGAATGTAGTGGAGCCGACATTTGAGGGCATTGTCAAGCGCATTCCTGCGATGTCGCGCGCCGTATTCCGCGGCGGCTGGTCGGGCGCATTCACCGTAACGCCGGACTGGCATCCGGTGTTAGACCACATAGAAGGCATCGAAGGGTTATACTGCGCGGTCGGTTTCAGCGGACACGGATTCAAAGAATCGCCGATGATCGGCAAGGCAATGGCGGAGCTGATAACGCAGGGCAGCGCTGCCTGCGTGGACATTTCAATGTTAAATCTTAACCGCTTTGAGACCGGCGACCTGTTGCGTTCAAGATACGCGATGCAGGTGCTGGCGTAAGACTATTATTTGGGCAACCCCCTGCTATAAGCCGCCGCTGCGTTGCCGCATTCTATCTATAATCGGCGATTTTTTGGATTCACGTTCTGCGATGCAGGCGTTGCAGTAACGCCCTTCGCCAGTGCAACACGATGCTACAAGCCGCTAATATCGCCGGATTCGATGGCGGCTATCTGCTCTTCGACATTGCCCAGCATGATGTAGTCTTCCTGCACTATGCAGTAACAGCGCTGCACGTAGAGCATTGTCAGCCTGCCCGCATCGTCGCTGCCCTCCTTAATGGCGTCCACTATGAGCTCGGTCCTGTGGTCAAAGCCAAGATGCCGCGACAGCATGGCGATGTCCGTTTCGGCTTCGTTCATCAAGGCTTGTTCGTTGCTGTCCACGGCGAATCGCAATTTGCCAACAAGCGTCGTGAGTTCGCTGAGCTTGTCACTATCGCTCATCAGTCCGTACATCACTTCGTTCACGCCAACGCTGCCCTCATCTAACACGGATTCAGCAGATTCGGCATCGATAACGGACGGCTGCTCAACAGTCGTGTTATACAGATCGGTATATTGTTGTACGGCGTCTCCCGCCGCCATCATCATAGATGGTAGGTCAGACGTGTTGAATGTGCCAGCGAACAGGATGTCGTCGTCGCGTGTCTCGGCGAGCCGCTGAATCTGCTCAAAGCTCTCCATCTGCTCCGGCGCCGGTGGAAACGCGAACGCGGACAAATCATGAATGTTGGCGTCGGGAATTTGGCTCATCAGGAACGGCGGTACATACTTCGCCACATCTACCGTTATCGGCAGAATCACGAGGTAGCTCGCCCACACCGCGTCCGCGTCCGTCGTACTGCGGAAGTACACAAAGGCGTGTCCCTTGGGCGCCTCCTCGCTGCCTCTCTCGAAAGTAATGTCCATGTTTCCGCCTTGTTTGATTAGGTTCTGTTGACATTTCACAACTACATTCCGCCATTCCTGCGAAAGCGGAAATCCAGTGTTTGCTAACGGCGCCAATGAGACAAAAATGGCTACGCAAATGTCAACAGAGCCAGTGTCCGTGTAATACTGCTATCTATCTTGATTATACGCGAAATTTGGTGTACGTATTGGCGTGTATATCAGTATTTCGGTATATTGGTTGGGCGGTTGGTGCGATTTGTGGTGTGCTTCGGGT
>VXRI01000142.1 GCA_009838595.1 Chloroflexota bacterium
CGTTTGTATTGGGCTGGGCAATTGCCGCGGACTCTGCAATCTACTCGACGGCATTAACCGAAGTAGCTGAACCCGCGCGGGTCGGCTCGACAATGGCAGTGCACTCTTTCATTGGTTTCATGGGCGGCGTTGTGGGACCTGTGCTCGCAGGCGTGGTACTAGATGTATCGCCCGAATCATTGAAGTGGGGGCTGACGTTCTCTGCCACAGGCATACTCGCGATCGTTGCGCTAATCGCAATGCGAGGTATGTGGCGATTGCCGACAAGGCTTTCATCAGACTAAACTAGACTACCTCAACACTATGGAAGGACAGGTGCAGCGAACCCGATGCCGCATGCGAAACTGAAACTTGTGAATTGTTTCACGCTCAACTATAATTGTGGGTAAGCGCGTGCGCAATCGGCGCGATGTACTATCTGAGCCGGCCGCGAACGCAGCAAACTATCCCCGATTTATGAGTCCGCAGGGGGTATCTCCCGACTATGAAGATTTATTTCTGCCCTGAGTGCGGGGCATACGACTTTGGCGACGGCATCGTGTGCGCGGATTGCAACGAACTTATCCCAAATGACAGTTGGGCGGATGTGTGCGCAGACGAACTGGCGGAATTGGAATTCGTCGAAGAGTACGAGCTGCCGCCAGGCTTGCCATCGTGGGAATACGAAGTGATAAGGCTCGAATCGGTCGTAGAGGAAGACAAGCGGGGCTACGCGTTGCAGCTGCTAAACAGCATGGGGGACAAAGGCTGGGAGCTAGTCAGCATCGAAGCGCCGACCGGCCAAAGCACGGCACGTTTCGGTGTCTTCAAACGAGCGTGGTTGGACTACTTTTAACTCTATTTCAACTCTAATGCTATTCACATCGCCTTACCTAATGCTTGATAATCCCTAGATGAGTGATGAATGTGAGCGTATAAATACCTGGCTCCTAACCTTTCTAAAGGGGAGGGACGATAGGAGCGGCAGTTCAGTTTTTGCGATTCGCGCTCGTTATAATGCGCCCCAACTCACCACCCGCTCTGGCGTTATTCGGATAATGGCGCAGCCGGATTGTAGCATTGCCTCGTATTGCGGATATTTCTCCCTTAGCAGCTTCTCCGCTCGCTCGCGTTCTTCGTTTTCTTCGCCCTCTTCGATGATTATATCCGCACTGCCGCGTATCATCACATACGCAAGTTCGCTCCAATCTTCCGAGTAATCGTCTATGACGATGGCGACTTTCGGGTTTTCCATAATGTTGCGGATGCGCTTGAGCGCCCTACCGCCCACACGCTTTGGCTTTAAGTCGATCGCTGAATAGATGCGCGCTCCATCGAATGCAAAGCAAATCGGCACAATGTACGGTGCGCCGCCCGCGTCCGCAGTTGCGAGGCGGGCTACACGACGGTTTGCTACAAAATCCGCAACTTCTTGTGAGAACATCTACCTGTACACCTGTATTGCCCTAAATGCCTTGCCAAACACGGCGTCCTTCCAGTCGCACGAACCGCCCAAACCCGTTACCGGGGAAGTGCCCTGCGGATACTAGTGTTCCTTCCGATTCGAGCATGTCCATCACCGCGTGGCGTGTGCGGCGCGACATGGCGGGATCGATATCGAACACAGGGCTCCAGTCCTTGTAATGCGCTTGCGCCGGGCTGTGCGCCACATCGCCTAGGATGTACCCGCGCTCGCCGCCGGACGATATGATGATTGATATGTGGCCCGGAGTGTGCCCGGGCGTTCCTACCGCCGTCAATTCATCGGTAATACTGTAATCGTCGCTGCCGATGAGGTCGATGATATTCAAATCCTTTAATGGAAGCGCCTGCTCTTTAATGTGGTCCGCAGAAGCGATGATTTCAGGCGATGTCCAATAATCCCAGTCAGCTTGCGTCGCGATGTATCGGGCATTTGGGAATGTCGGCTTGCCGTCCGTGAGATTCCAACCGATATGGTCAGGGTGCAAGTGCGTCAGCACCACAAGGTCAACAGTGGCGGGATCAATGCCTTTCTCACGCATATCGTTCATCAACGTACAGCCGGGCGCGTTCAGCCCTGTGTCCACCACAATAAGCTTGCCGCCGGAGCGTACGGCGGTCGTGCCGAATCGAGGATGTATCAGTTCGCCGTCCAGCAAGTCCGGATACTCGGACTGCCACTGTTCAAGCGTGCTTGCTCGAAACACATTGAGCGGCTGCATATCACCCTGCCCGTCCGTGAGCGCAAGCATTTCCACACTTCCCACTGCGATCGCATAGTCTGCCATAAGTCCCTCCTTGGCATTGCGGTAATGCGCTTGCTTATGGTGATATGATAGAGACCTAATGGTAACCTGAAGTTGATACTGGTTCAATCACGAGGCAATGCCAAGACTTTGCGCTTCTTGATGCAGGTACAGACTTGCGACACCTCAGTAGCTGCCATGAAGTTGCTATGAAGTAATGAGACAACGAACACCCCGAAGACAGAATTGCGAAGATAAACCGGGAGAGCAAAATGACACAGACACCGGAAGAAGTGCGGTTGACCGAGTTGGCGAGCTGCGCGGGTTGAGCATCGAAGTTTAGTCCTAAGGACCTGGCGCAGGTGCTGCGTCAGCTGCCGGCGATTACCGACCCTAACCTGCTCGTGGGCATCTCCACGGGCGATGACGCCGCCGTGTATAAGATGCGCGACGACATGGCTATCGTCTCCACGGTGGACTTTTTCCCACCAATCGTGGATGACCCATTCAGGTTCGGCGAAATTGCGGCGACAAACGCGCTGAGCGATGTGTACGCCATGGGCGGCAAGCCAATAATCGCACTGAACATCGTGGGATTCCCCGTTGATCTGCCGCACGAAATCTTGGGCGAGATACTGCGTGGCGGCGCGGCGAAAGCAGAAGAAGCCGGTGTACTCATCGTCGGCGGGCACACAGTTGACGACGCCGAGCCGAAGTACGGCATGGCGGTAACGGGCGTGGTGTGCCCGGGAGCGCAAGTTACCAACGCGGGTGCGCATCCGGGAGACGCGCTCATACTGACCAAACCGATTGGCACCGGCATCATCACCACGGCGGGCAAGCAAGAACGCGTCAGCGCAGATACTCTGGAACGAGCGGTCGGCGTAATGGGTGAGCTGAATCGCAAGGCGTCTGAGGCAATGATGAGCGTGGGCGTGAACGCCTGCGTGGACATCACCGGCTTTGGACTGCTGGGACACCTGCGCCTAATCGCAGAAGGCAGCGGCGTCGGCGCGCAAGTACATGTGAGCAACGTGCCGGTAATCGAAGGTGTCCCCGAACTGCTGGATATGGGAATAGCTCCCGGCGGCACGCACCGCAATCTAGAATCGCTGGGTGGCATTGTGGATTGGCGTGACGACATCTCTGAGCAAACGCAAATTCTGCTTGCAGACGCGCAGACATCCGGAGGACTGCTAATGGCAGTAGCGCCTACAAAGCTCGACGCGCTGCTCGACGCGCTGTCAGACGCCGGCGTACAAACCCGCGCTGTCATCGGCGAAATCACCGAGCGAAGCGCAGACACACCCGCAATATCGGTCGTGCCGTAATAGGGCGCCTGTTGCTTCACTCGATACTTAATGGTGAAGAGAATTACAACCTACTTACGGCTGTGATTCTCTTCACTTGTATAGCGTTAGCAGCGTGCAACACCACGCCGCCGGCAAGCCAACCCATCACCGCACCGGCGGCATCTGCAAC
>VXRI01000300.1 GCA_009838595.1 Chloroflexota bacterium
GCCAATGACTGGCGCAAGACCACGCTACCGAAGGTGGAGGGCGAAGAGTTCCCCGCGCTAGTGGCGAATGTGGACGATGACTGCAACGAGGTTGGTGGCATTCGTCTGCCCGACCTGATGGTGCCGGTAGCGACCTATACGGGCTGGAACCTGCGACATCCGGACATCGGCGCGCCCGGCTTGGTCATCGGCATCACGGGTGGACTCGCTGGCTGGGTGCTGCCGTTCCCGGCAACGCCTATGCAGAGTGCAGCGACCGGCGACCCGCGTCCCGCCATCAGCGAGCGTTACTCGTCCAAGGACGACTATCTGGCGCAGACGGAACGCGCCGCTCAAGACCTCGCAGGCGAAGGCTACATGCTGACTGAAGACATCGAGGATTCGCTGCGGCGCGCAGCAGTTCGTTACGACTATTTCACCGCGAACGGCGGCGCGAACGGCAGCGCATAGACGATGCTAGAACTGGTAGAGCGCCATTCCACCAGCAAGGCGCGGCTGCGTCGCTTGCTCGACGAAATTGCCGCTGAAGGCTGGTGCGAGAGGACGCTCTACCTTACGCCCGCGTCATATAAGGCGCGCATACAAGACCGCCGTATAGTCCGTTCGAAGATGCAGGACGACGATGTGATGGGCGTAGTCGCGCAAGCTGTCGGCGAGTCTGACACCGGACTTGCGCTCTTCATCGGGGATGGCAGGGCGGTTGCAGTATGCCCGCCGTTTCCCTTTGCGGACGGCGTGTCGCGCTCGGGATTCGTCGCGTCGCCACTGCTTGGTCTGCTTGACCGCGAATATGTCACCGGAGTGGTGTTGCTGCGTCTAGGGCGCTACGCAGTCGGCGTTGTGCGCGGCAATAAGCTCATCTCGTCTAAGACGGCGGGACGCTACATGAAAAATCGCCATCGCGCCGGCGGCCAATCGCAGCGCCGATTCGAGCGCAGTCGCGAACGCCTAATCCGCGAGCTCTACGACAAGACCTGCGAGATTGCCAGTGCCGTCTTCGAGCCATACGTCGATACCATCGACCACATCCTACTAGGAGGCGAAAACTCCACGCTAACAGGTTTCACCGACCGCTGCCGCCTAATGCAGAATATCAGCGACAAGACACTTACGCGCAGACTCATCATAGACCGCCCCGACCAGAAGACGCTGAACAACATCGCTTTCGAAGTGTGGAAGAGCAGGGTGTACTCGTTTCAGAGCGTTCCTGAATCTGTCGAAACCGCTTCTCTACCTACGGAACGCTAATAAAGTCCGAACCGCATTCGTGCTCCATCAAAAGATGCGATCTGATAGGGAGCGCTTGGCAGATGAGACCGCCACCGAGCGCGTTCTCGGCTTCCGTGAGAGCTACCCGCGTTCGCAGGTGTACGCTTCCCTTCCGCAGCCGCGCCCGACACGCACGAGTACGCCGGTGTTCCCACGGCGGTGCGGACAATGTTCAGCACTGCATACTCCTCATCAATTGCCGCCGTCGCGTTCGACATAGCCTACTGCGCCGTATATCCGCCGTCCACCACCAGTGGCGTGCCCGTTACGAACGCGGATTCGTCGGATGCCAGGTACAGGGCTGCGTTGGCGATGTCCTCCGGCTGCCCCAGCCGCCCTATAGGATGCCTCTGCTTCAAGAACTCATAAGACTCCGGGACGTCGGTCAGGATGCGAGTCATGTTCGTTTCCACATAGCCGGGGCAGATGCAGTTCACGCGGATGCCCTTAGGCGCGAGATCTAGAGCTAGGTTCCGCGTGAATTGTAGCACTGCGCCCTTCGATGGGTTGTATGGGCTAAAACCATTAGTCATTCCCATTGGATACCCAACCATCGACATTATGGAGCCGATGTTGATGATGGAGCCGCCACCTGCCGCTTCCATCTCAGGCACGGCATGCCAAGACACCAGGTAAGTGCCCTTCATGTTCACATCCATCACCTTGTCCCAAACAGCCTCATGCGTCGCGCCTTCTCCAAGGTCGATTCTGCCGCTCACGCCCGCGCTATTCAGCAGCGTATCTAGTTTGCCGTATGCGTCTATGGCGGCTTGCACCATTGATTTCGCGTCCGCGTAGCTTACTACATCGCCGCCTATTGCTGTTGCTTCGCCGCCTGTTCCCCTAACGGCAGCGGCAGTCTCGACTGCGGATGCCTCGCTGATGTCGGACGCCACGATGCTCGCGCCTTCTGCCGCGAACCTGAGCGCCGTTGCCCTGCCGATGCCAGATCCCGCGCCCGTTATCAGCGCGACCTTGCCTTCCATACGCATGATATATCCTCATCTAATCGTTCAATACTCTTGCAGTCCCTTCCCTCTTGACACGGGAAGGGTAGGATAGGAAGTGAAACGAACTATGAACGCATTTTGTGGTTTCTTCAACCAATCTCAAAATGCTCGCCATGTGTGTGTGTGCTCCACTCGCCGGCACGATATACCGTTACCTCGCCTTCACCTAGCACGCGCCAGCCGTCGCCGTCGCTGAGACAGCCGGTCGCTCCGTCTATGCCCAATACGGTGAGTCTGCCGGTTGTTTCGTGGCGCAGATCGCGCGCTGTCTCATTCTTGCTTGCACGCTCGTGGTGCGGCAGCACGACCACGCCCGGCACGATCGACAGCGCATCAGTCCACTGGCGAAAGCGCATACGCTCGCCCATTACCATCGCGCCGGCGCTCGAGCCGGCAACTATTAGATTGCTCTCCAAGCCTTCTTGAATCTTCCGCAGCAGGAGCGACCCGCGCAGCACTTCCAGCAGATACGCGGGATTGCCCCCTGCGAAATACACGATGTCCGCCTTGTCCACCTGTGAGACCAGGCTTTCGTCATCTGCCTCTTCGGAGCTTAGGACCATTAGCGGTTGCGCGTCGGCACCCAGTGCTCCAAATTGCTGGACGCCGTGGGTCGCCTGCATTACCGGGCGCCCCTCCTGAGCCGTCGCCGTTGGCACGATAAGCACTCGCGGCTGCATGTACCCCGTAGCGTTGACCAGTTAGTTGTCCATCTGACGGCAGGATACTTGAAACTCGTCCCCGCCTACTAAGGCAATCTTACCTGCCATCTAACTCGCCTCCTGCGGCGCGGCGAATGTGAGCGCCGTCGCCGGATTGTTCACCAAGATATCGTCTATCAAGGCTTGGCTGAATCCGCGCGTGCCCATTCTCGGCACGATATGCCCAAGAATATATGCGTAACCGTGCCCGCCGTAGCATTCCAGTCGGTTCTTGGTGCAGATGTCGTGCGACACTAGGATCTTATGCCCATAGCCCTGACTAGCCAGCCACGAGATATCGTCCATCCGCTTGGCGTCATTCGGCATATCGATGGCGGAGTTCGCGCCGTAGTAGGACTGCTCAGTGCCGAACAGGTCCCATTCCAAGTAGCAGCCGGACTCGGCAATTTGCAGCAGTGTTTCGTGCAAGAACACGGTGCGGTCAATATGCCCAATTATCGTTCGGTCCAAGTCCGCGCCCGCCTCGCGCAGCACTTCGATTACTTCTAATGGCGCGGTTTCGTCTCTGCCCGGGTGTATCAGAATTGGCGCGCCGGTGATGCGCTGGGCACGCGCTGATGCGCGCAAAGCCTTGCGTTCGTTCGGCATAAGCGGCCAAGAGCAGCCTACTTCGCCGATGACGCCGGACTTGTGTGGCGTGCAATCCACGCCCTCGGTAACATCCAGTACGTTTAGCTACAT
>VXRI01000333.1 GCA_009838595.1 Chloroflexota bacterium
ATATGAAACTGTTAAACGGCGCGGTAAATAAACTCCCATTAGATATTCCCTTTCTCGTCAAGCCCCGTCAAGGGAGAAAGTTAGGATGGGTGTAATGTCGTGTGATAACATTGAGCTACTTTACCGCCCAGACCCAATATCAAGGGGAGTGAGACGAATGAAGGTCTTCATAGGTGCACCCAGAGGATTCTGCGCCGGCGTCGTCCGCGCGATTGACATCGTGGAGATTGCGCTTGAGCGGTACGGTGCACCCATATATGTAAAGCACCAGATTGTGCACAACCAGTATGTCGTCGGTGCGCTTGAGGCGAAGGGCGCGGTTACTGTGGAAGACGTGGACGACATACCTGAAGGCGCGCGCGCGGTGTTCTCTGCGCACGGCTCACCGCCGGAAGACTTTGCGAAGGCGAAAGCGCGCAGTCTGCGAGTGGTCGATGCGACATGCCCGCTCGTTACGAAAGTGCACAACGAAGCGATTCGATATGACAATGAAGACCGGCGCATCATCCTCGTCGGGCATCGCGGGCATCAGGAAGTCAAGGGGACTATGGGGCAGACGGACATGCACCTCATCGATGACCGCGAGGATCTCGACCTGCCTGACTGGGATGGCAACACGCCCATCACCGTGCTAACGCAGACTACGCTGTCGGTGGACGACACGCAGCGTTCTATCGACAACATCCAAAGCAAGTTTCCGGATACCATCGTACGCAACGACCTCTGCTATGCGACGACGAACCGCCAGTCGGCAGTCAAGGATATGGCGGCGCAAGTTGACTTGGTGCTTGTCATTGGCGCGGACAATAGCTCGAACTGCAACCGCCTGCGCGAAGTCGCGGAATCTGCCGGCGTGCCCGCGTATCTTATAGACGATGCAGGCGGTCTGCGCGACGAATGGCTCGAAGGCGTGGAACATGTCGGCATAACATCAGGCGCATCGACCCCGGAATACTTGGTACAAGACATCATCAATCGTCTGCAGCCCGAAGAGGTAATCGAAGTGGGTATGGGCATGGAAGATATATCCTTCGTGCTGCCACCGGAAATGCGCGATTAGTTTGCGCGCACTGGATTGGCAAGTTGGCGAGCCGGTCATGCGCGAATCAACAATGTAATTTTGGTCGAGGCAATAGCAACTAAACCATGCACAATAGGTTAAAGCGACAGAGGTAAAGAGGTAATAGGTTGGAGATACGAATAGGCAGCTTACTCAGGGGAGCGCAAGAAGCGCGCGGCACGGTGGTGATAGTCGATGTGTTTCGCGCGTTCACTACGGCGTCGGTCGCTTTTAGGAAGGGCGCGAAGAAGATTGTGCTGGTGGCGGAAGTGGACGAGGCGTTGCGGCTGCGAGAGAATGGCGTCGGCGAGATGTGCATCGGTGAGGTGAACGGCATACGCCCCGACGGGTTCGATATGGGCAACTCCCCATTCGAGATGCTGGATGCCGAAGTTGCAGGAAAGACCCTGATTCAATCCACGCGAGCGGGAACGGTCGGCATGAGCGCGGCCGTCAATGCTTCGAAGATATACGCGGGTTCTTTTGTCATTGCTGAAGCGACCGTGAAAGCGATCCTGCAAGATGCCCCAGAACTGGTGACGATCGTGGCGATGGGCTGGGAAGCGCGTATTAATGCGGATGAAGACGAGCAGTGCGCGTTCTATATGCGTAATCTATTGCAGGGACGGCAGCCTGACCGAGACGCCGTTCGCGCGCTGGTGCTCGCCGGCGAAGAGTCGCAGAAGTACGGCGACCCGTCTCAGCCGCAGTATCACCCAGAAGACCGCGACATCGCTCTACAAATCGACAGCGTGGACTTTGCTATCAAGGTCGAACGAGAGGATGGACTGCTAGTTGCGCGGCGGCGGGATTTGGGCTGCATTGCATAAAGTAAAGTTGCTTTTGTATTTGCTATGCTTCCATCGTAGCCTTTCCGCCTTTGGGGGTAGGAACTTTGGGGAACTGAACTGAAAGGAATATAGAAATTGGAATATCGTTATCTGGGCAAGTCGGGATTGAAGGTCTCGGCTATTGGTTTGGGCACGAATAACTTCGGTCGCAGGCTGGACGCGGACGCAACGGCGCTCGTCATTAACCACGCCTTGGATATGGGCGTTACTATGATCGACACATCCAATAGCTACGGCGATGGCTACTCCGAAGACTACATCGGACGCGCGCTTAAGGGCAAGCGCGACAAGGCAGTCATCGCCACTAAAGTGTCAAGCACAGTGGGCGACGGCCCCAATGACGGCGGTAACTCGCGGCAGCACATCATGGAAGCGGTGGAAGACAGCCTGCGTCGCCTGCAGACTGACTATATCGACCTGTACCAGATACACTGGCACGACCCTAATGTGCCAATCGAAGAGACATTGCGCGCGCTGGATGACCTCGTGCGGCAAGGCAAGGTACGCTATATCGGCTGCTCCAACTTCACGGCTTGGCAAGTTTGCGAGGCGGCGTGGACTTCGCGGTCGCTAGGTATCGCATCGTTCGTGAGCGTGCAGCCGCGCTATAGCCTGATGGACAGGGAAATCGAGGCCGATCTTGTACCGTTCTGCGATGCGTACGGCGTGGGGATACTGCCGTATTACCCGCTGGCGAACGGCTTCCTGACGGGTAAGTATCGTCGTGGAGAAGCAGTGCCGAAGGGAACACGACTAGCGGAAGACGACCGCGGCATGTTCACCGATGCTAACTTCGACCTACTGGACAAGCTAGAGGCATTCTGCAAGGCGCGCGGACATACTGTGCTGGATCTGGCGTTCGCCTGGCTGCTCGCCAACGACGCCGTAAGCTCCGTAATCGCCGGGGCGACCCGCGTAGAGCAAATCATCTCCAACGCAAAAGCGGCATCGTGGCAGCTTACCGCTGATGAAGTGGCAGAGGTGAACGCGATAGTCGATGCGGCGTAAGGGCGGATAATTCCGATTTCTGCGCGTACTTTAATGCAAGTCCTTTCCCATTCTGGGACAAGGTTAGGACGGGACAACAGAAATGCAGCTACC
This sequence comes from Chloroflexota bacterium, assembly GCA_009838595.1. Classification (GTDB taxonomy): domain Bacteria; phylum Chloroflexota; class Dehalococcoidia; order Lucifugimonadales; family JADFKI01; genus Bin90. The sequence goes on from VXRI01000333.1 coordinate 3,013, forward strand.
GCAGCCTATTCGCAATCTTCCCTATATTCGCACGCCCTTGCGTACGATGACCGGCGAACCGTCCGAAAGCAGCGCAGAGTCCGGATTATCGCCGATGTAGTCCGCGAACTCGCTGCCGTACAACCGCTCGACATCGCAGTGCAGCGTGGCGTTGTCGATGCGCCGGATGTGCCAGCGCGGATGCTCGACTTTGTACTCAAGCGTGCCGCCGTCTCGCTGCGCCGCGTATCCCCAATAATGCTCCGCGATGAACTCTTCCTCGCTGCCGTCGCGGATTAAGTACGGCGCATCCGCCGTTTGAACGCGAAGGCTGTGCGTGAAGTTCGGTTGCCGCCATTCGTATGAAACCGCCAAGCCCGCGCCTTGCTGCTCTACGCTATGGTTTGTAGGCAAGGTCGCGTAGTTCTCGTTGTACAGCGCACGCGCGACGAAAGTGACGGCGCGCTTGGGCACGATTTCTTTGATGAATACCACGCCGCGCCGCACTTCGCCCGCGACCTTACGGCGCACATAGAAGCGCAGGTTGATTTCCTCGAAATCTCGGTGAAACGGCATCGGCACGCCGTACAGTCGTGTGTCGCGAAACAACAGCCCGACGACGCTGTTGTAGTGCTTGGCGGTCCAAGTTTCCAGCGCCGCGCCGGCGG
>VXRI01000094.1 GCA_009838595.1 Chloroflexota bacterium
AGTGAGCGGCCGGACGATACTATCGATAAGCAAGTTGGCAGAATCACAGGTAGGGCGAGATTTTCGATGCGGCGGATGAATAATGAAGAGTATCGCAACATCGTCACGCCCATCCTGACGATAGTCGTCATATTGATGTTTGTCTTGGGCTGCGGAGCGACTGAGCCTCCGTTGCCGTCCGCGCCGATTCCCGTGCCGTCCGTCGCGATAACATCGCCGTCAGCAACCGTTCCGCCTATATCCGCCGCATCGACGCCTGCTGTGCCAGCGCCAAGCGATAGTCGCACGATAACCGTCAGCGTCGCGCCGGTCTCACACGACTTGCCGGACTACGACCGCGACGATTGGCGACACTGGAACGACGATGACCGAGATTGCCAAGACGCGCGGCAGGAAACTCTCATCGCCGAGTCTCGTAGCGCGGTATCGTACCGAAACGCCGATCGTTGCCGCGTGGAGAGCGGCGACTGGTTCGGCGTCTATACCGGCGAGTCGTTCACCGACCCTGGTGATCTCGATGTCGATCACATGGTACCACTCGCCAACGCGCACGATTCCGGCGGCTGGGCGTGGTCGCGCGAGCGCAAGGCGGACTACGCGAACTATCTGATGTACGACAACCACCTTATCGCGGTAAAGGCGTCCGCGAACCGGCAGAAGGGCAGAAAGGGACCCGAAGAATGGCGTCCGTCTCGCCGAGAATACTGGTGCCAATACGCCACCGACTGGGCGCCCATCAAACAGAACTGGGGCCTCACGGCGACGCAGCGCGAGTCGGACGCGCTAGGCGAAATGCTTGCGACCTGCGACGAACCGACTTCGCTGGTAGTCGTATCAGGCACAGGCGCTGCCATATCGCCGTCCGCGCCGCCCGCATCGACAGTGACTCCGACACCGCTACCAGCGCCATCGTCCGACGAATTGCCCTATGACCCGGACGGACCCGACCGCGACTGCGGCGACTTCGGCACCTGGGACGACGCGCAGGCATTCTTCATAGCGGCTGGCGGCCCCAACGACGACCCTCACCGCTTAGACGGCGACGGGGACGGCGTAGCCTGCAATTCCCTCCGCCGCAACTAGCCACCCACCTGCTTACTGTACAGCCTCGCCTCACCCTCGAGCCTGTCGCCCAAGCATCCACCACTTTCCCCGTTCACCACATCCACGCATGTTACAATTCAGCGAGCGAGCTCCGTCAATATACTCACGAACACGAGATACTGCGCACAAGCGCGATCAGCACAAGTCGCAAGCACAAATAAAGGAGGCGCGGGATGGTTACGCAGCGCAGCGGAACGCTGGTCACATACGAAGACTACCTCGATATGCCTGAAGACGAGCGCTACGAAATCATCGACGGAGAGCTGATAATGGCTGCTGCCCCAAGCCTACTGCATCAGATGATTCAGGATAACATCGGACACCCGCTTGGCGCATTCATCAGGGCTAACGGATTGGGTAGGATGTTCGCCGCGGTGACTGATGTGCTGCTTTCGGAGATAAATGTCGTGCAGCCGGACATCCTGTTTGTCAGCAGAGCGCGGGCGAGCATAATGACCTACAGCGCAGTCAGAGGCGCGCCCGACCTAGTGGTAGAGATACTCTCGCCCTCGAATACTCAACACGGTACGGTGCGCAAGCGCGAACTCTACGCCCGATTCCGCGTTCCCGAATACTGGCAGGCGGACTCGGATACGCTGGAAGTAACCGTCCTGGCTCTCGCGGGCGACGACTACGATATTGCCGGCGTGTACAAGATGGGCGACACGCTCGTCTCGCCCATGCTGCCCGGATTCACGCTGGCTGTGGACGACATTTTCGATTCGGATGTGTTGGCTCTGCTCAGCGAACGGAGCTAGATAACAAGACCAAATGGCAAGGCTGGATTCACACACGGCATTAGCTCGGACAAGCAAGTAGTCATAGATCTATCATAGATATAAGGGAGTAAAAACATGACCGGCGCAGACTTGGTGGCACGGATACTGAAGCAAGAAGGTGTGGACTTTATGGGTGTCATACCCTTCAACTCGCTGGAAGAGGCCGCGGCGAAGGCGGGCATCCGGCCGCTGATATTCCGTCAGGAACGCGTGGGAGTGAACCTCGCGGACGCCTACACTCGCGTTACGAACGGCAAGGGCACCGGCGTGTTCTCGATGCAGGCGGGTCCGGGAGCGGAAAACGCCTTCGCGGGAGTCGCGCAGTCCTACGCCGACTCCGTGCCGATACTGCTGCTGCCCGCGTCTTCGCCGCGCAACCGAGCGGGCGTGCATCCGACATTCAGCCCCAGCCGCACCTACGAATCGGTCGTCAAGTGGTCGGGCAGAATCGACCTACCGGAAGAAATACCCAACGCGATGCGCCGCGCCTTCAGCCAGCTGCGCATGGGTCGCCCCAGCCCCGTGCTACTCGACATCCCCAGCGACATCCTGCGCGGCGAACTGCCCACTAGCGACACGCCATACATCCCGGTGCGTCCGCGCCGCTCGGCAGGCGACCCGCAGGATGTGCGTGATGCCGCGAAGCTGCTGCTCGGCGCGCAAAACCCGGTCATCCACGCCGGGCAGGGCGTGCTGTACGCCGAGGCGTGGGGCGAACTGCAAGAACTGGCGGAACTCACGCAGACGCCTGTGATGACATCTATGGCGGGCAAGAGCGCATTCCGCGAAGACCACCCGCTGTCGCTCGGCACGCGCTCCAGCACCACGACCGGAATGGTCGTGCACTTCCTTGACAAGGCGGATGTCGTGTTCGGCATAGGCTGCAGCTTTACGCGCATGCACTACGGTGCTGACCTGTTCGACAGCAAGGCGCTGGTGCACATTACGAACGACGAGAACGATGTAAACAAAGACTACTCGCCCGATGTCGCAGTCGTAGGCGACGCCAAGTTGGTGATGCGACAGCTCATCGACGAGATAAAGACGATGCTTGACGACCACGGCAGCGAGCGAGCGGAGCGCGGCGATGTCGCAGGCGAGGTGCAGGCGGTGCGCGACGAGTGGATGCGCGAATGGCTGCCCAAGATGCACTCGGACGCCACGCCCATCAACCCATACCGCGCGCTCAACGACCTGTCGAAGGCGATAGACCACAGCAAGACTATAATGAACCACGATTCCGGCAGTCCGCGCGACCAGATGATCCCGTTCTACCGCACCGTTACGCCGCGCGGCTTCATCGCTTGGGGCAAGTCCACCCAGCTCGGGTACAGCCTCGGCGCCGCGATGGGCAGCAAGCTGGCAGATCCGGACAAGCTGTGCATCAATGTTATCGGCGACTACGGATTCGGCATGGTAGGCACGGACCTCGAGACGGCGGTGCGCGAGAACATCCCTATCCTGACTGTCATACTCAACAATTCATCGATGGGCATATACCGTCCCGAGCACTTCGCCACCGCGCACGACCTATACGGCACGAAGACTACCGGCGGCGACTTCGTAAAGATGGCAGAAGCGCTAGGCGCGCACAGCGAGCGAGTAACGCAGCCCGAAGAAGTCATAGGCGCCGTCCGGCGCTGCGCCGGCATAGTCCAATCCGGACAAACCGCCCTCCTAGAAATAGTAACCGACGCCGACGAAAAAGCCATGCCGTTCAGGATGTTCTAGCCACCGCGAGAATTACAACGATGTGTAGGG
>VXRI01000113.1 GCA_009838595.1 Chloroflexota bacterium
ATCCGCCAACTCTGTCTCTGCAAGCGCATCATTCACAACGCGATTATCCGTCTCTGGCGTCCGGCTCTCTGGGAAGATAAAGTCTCCAAAATTCATGCATTTTCCTTATAGGGGGTAGTTATCAGGGTAGAGTTGTCAGTTTTTGCAGCCTTGATCGAATTGCGCCACGATTGCGACCGAAGCGATTCATGAGCTCCGACACGCTCAATCCCTCGTCGTGCAGTCGCTTCAACTCATTGTCGTCTTCTTGCGTCCACTTTTCGTAAGCCGACGGGCGTTCTTGGCGGATAGCTTCCACGCTGTAAGACTTGGCTTTTTCGGGGTCTTGAATTTTCTGCTGGCGCATAAATGCGCGTATCAACCGTATCTCATCGTAGGAGTAATCGTCACCCAGCAATTCTTTCACCGGTGCCAATCTATTATCGCCTACTCTGTGAAAAGCCTCTTGGATACGCATCGCGCGACCCGGAGGTGGCAAATGCGCTCGCAAGTCCAAGTTCTCGCCTGTCTGCACAAGCATTTCTATGTGTGCAAATATGGTGCTAAGGGACAGGTCGCGCTCTTGTGCCACTTGCTCAATCGAAAACCCCTGTTCCAGCAAGTTCTTCGTCTGCTCGTATGTTGAACCCGCAATTCTCGCGCCGCGGCTTTCACCGCGTTGCCGCAATTCTGCCGTGCGGTCCATCGAATCGTTATCACGCGCATACTCGTGGATGGCTGCCAAAAATTCTTCACCGTACTGCTGCAGTTTCACCGCGCCCACGCCGGATATGCGCGACATTGCGTTCAAGTCTTGCGGAGTCCGGCTTGCCATCTGCTGCAATGTGGCGTCTCCGAACACTACATAGGGCGGCACGCCTGATTCGGATGCGATGCGACGACGGAGTGCGCGCAGGTGTTGGAACAGCGCCGCGTTGTATCCTGGCGCGCTTTGCTGTCCGCGCGCTGTACTGCTGCTTGTGGCGTCTGCTGGCTTCTTCTTGCGGCTGAGCGTCAGTTCGTTGCGGGTTTTTAGAAACGCCCGTCCCTCTGTTGTTACGCCCAGTGTCGCGTACTCGCTGCTGGTCTTGCGCAGCATGCCGGCGTCCAGCAGCATGCCGCAGATTTCACGGATGTCGCTGTCTGCGTAGTCGTTTACGATGCCGTGCACGCTGAGATTGTCGTGCCCAAGCCTGACGACGCGCTCCGCCTTGGAACCGCGCAATACCAGCGAGATGTATCCCGCGCCAAAGCGTTCGCCGGTGCGTATCACGGCTGACATAATCTTCTGCGCGATAATCGTGGCGTCAAAGTCTTCGCGCTCGGCTAGGCACACGTCGCAGCCGCCGCAGTCCTGCGCGCTCGCATCCATCACTTCACCAAAGTAGTCCAGCAAGAAACGCCGGCGGCAAGTGTTCAGTTGGCAATATTCGATGACCTGCGCCAACTTTTGCTGCGCGTTCCGCTGCTCTGCGTCGTTCTGAATCTGCCGGATAAAGAAGTCCTGCTTAACTTTGTCCCCATACGAGTAGAACAACACGCAGTCGCTGTGCAGCCCGTCTCGCCCGGCGCGTCCGGTCTGCTGGTAGTATGCCTCGAGCGTTTTCGGCAATTCCTTGTGCACGACAAGCCTCACATCAGGCTTGTCTATGCCCATGCCGATCGCGATTGTCGCCGTGATGATGTCCACCTCGTCGCGAATGAACCGCTCTTGGTTGACGCGCCGCGCACCGGCGTCCAGACCTGCGTGGTACGGCATCGCGTTGAAGCCTTCGCGCCGCAGATTGTCCGCCAATTCTTCCGTGTCATTGCGCGAGAAGCAGTAGATTATCGCGGATTCGCCCTTGCGCTCGCGGAGCAGATCGGTCAGTTGCGAGAATGATTAGCGTTTTGGGCGCACATAGTAGCGCAAGTTTGGTCGGTCGAAGCTGGCGATGTATTCTAGGTGCTCGCGCAAGCCGAGTTGTGAAACTATGTCGCGCCGCACGCGCTCGGTCGCGGTCGCCGTCAGCGCGATGAACGGCACATCGGACATGGCACGCCGAAAATCGCCGAGCATACGGTAGTCTGGGCGGAAATCGTGTCCCCACTCTGATATGCAGTGCGCTTCGTCCACTGCCACAAGGTTGACGTTCAATCCACTCAGGAACGCTTGGAAGTCGGACAGCGCAAGTCGCTCCGGCGCCATGTACAGTATTTTGAGATTGCCGCTGTGTGCCTGCTCTTGCACGCGCCGGATTTCGGCGAATGTTAGCGTACTGTTGATGAACTCCGCGGCGATGCCGTTCGCTTTGAGTGCGTCCACCTGGTCTTTCATCAACGCAATCAGCGGCGATACGACCAGCGTTATGCCGTCGAACTTCAGCGCGGGCAGCTGGTAACACAGCGACTTGCCTCCTCCTGTGGGCATAATCACCAGCGTGTCGCGCTTTTGCAGCACGCTGCCGATTATCTCTTCTTGAAGCGGCCGAAACTCGTCATACCCAAAATACCTTTTCAGCAGTTCTTGCATCTAACTCGTCCTGCAAACCCTGTTAGCCCGCACAGCAGTTTTAGGATACAATACCAGCAGGAAAATTTGCATGTGCTCAATGAGACACCCTTTGGAGGCGAAATATGGCTCTGCTGCTGAACCGAGAGACGATTCAAGGATTGCTCACGATGAGCGATACTATCGCGCTGCTGGAGCGCGCATTCGGCGAGTTGGCGTCTGGGGACGCCGCAATGCCGCCGCGCACGGTAATGGCAGACCCGGCGCATAACGGCTGGTATGGCTTCATGCCGGCGCACCTGCAAGGCATGGGCACAATCGGCATCAAGGCGGTTACCGTCTTCAAGGACAACCCTGCGAAGTTCGGCATGCCCAGCACGCTGGCGTCCATCATCCTGCTGGATGTGGAGACCGGACAGACTATTTCGGTAATGGACGGAGGCTTCATCACCGCGATGCGGACGGGCGGCGTGTCCGGCCTAGCCACCAAGTACCTCGCACGTGAGGATGCGAAGGTCGCGGGCGTGCTTGGCATGGGCGTGCAGGCGCGCGCTCAGTGCGAGGGCATGGCGGCCGCGCGCAATCTCAACAGCATCCTTTGCTTCTCGATGGATCCGCCTGAGGCGCAGCGGCAGTTCGCGGACGACATCGCGGTGAAGACGGGCGTGACGGTAAACTTGGCGAGCAGCGTGCAAGAAGTCGTGGAGAGCGTGGATATTCTCGCGCTGGCGACGACGGCGGCGACTCCTATTGTGGACGGCGCTTGGCTGCCGGCAGGCTTGCACATAAACGCCATCGGTTCGCATGCGCCCGGCTTGCGTGAACTCGACACGGCTAGCGTTGTGAAGTCCAAAATCATATGCGACCAGAAGGACGCCTGCCTAGTGGAAGCCGGCGACATACAAATGCCAATCGAAGAAGGTGCGCTATCCCCTGACGACATCTATGGCGAGATTGGCGACCTCGTAACCGGAACAAAGCAGGGTAGGGAGAGCGACGACGAAATAACGCTGTTCAAGAGCGTGGGTCTGTCCATCCAAGACATCTCGACCGCCTACCATGTCTATCAGCAAGCAGTAGAGCAGGGCGTAGGCACAAACTTCGATTTTTAGAATCGAATGCGCTGAATCACGACAATGGTGCAGACATGTCTATTT
>VXRI01000350.1 GCA_009838595.1 Chloroflexota bacterium
CGCAAGTTGGGATGATGCCCTGGGCCGCTTTGGGCTTTATCGAATTTCCGGCAGGACTTCCACCAAGACATAAATCATAATCCCAACGAGAGGGGCAAGGATAAGCAGATACATCCAGCGTTCCCTCCCCGTCCTGTACGCATGTACGGCAAGAGAAGCCTGAATAAGAAAACTCAAGGCTATGAAGGCTATGTGCATGTTGTCTATGCCCCTAAGCTATCTCACGGAGGATAAGTCAAGAAACTTTCTGAAATGTTTGCTCTCTACATTATGTCATTTCGAGCGGGTTTCGTCTCAACGCACACTGCATTCGTCTAGCGGTGGAGCGGTGAAATTGTCGAGTGCCACGATAGAAGCGGCAAAAGCCGAGATAGTGCGACAATACGCGCGGCATGCCCATCAGCGCCATAAATCCGTTCGAGGCACTGCATCGGCCGACGGATGTGCTGTCGTAGATGACAAGGCGAGGTAATTTACATGAGTGTACAGGAAGGGCAGGATAAGTCTCTTCATCGGAGGCGCTCGCTAATGACTCGGCACGATGTCCTCATTCACCGTCCGTACACTAACGCGAAAGTTCGTGGGTCGGTAGCGGCTAGGATGCGGCGGTTTTCGGTGTGCCAAGCTTCGGGGATGGGACCGGCGTAGGGCGATTGCTCGAATCGCGGCGGTGATTCGGTTATGCGCGGGTCGTCTTGCTCTTGCAGCACTGCCAGCAGACGGGCGTGTAGTCCTGCGCGGATTTGCTCGTAGTCCGGGTCGTATGCCACATTGCGCATGTAGTCCGGGTCGTCGCGCAGGTCGTACAACTCCTCGCGCGGGCGCTTGCCAAAGCCCAATTGGAACAGCGGCTTAACATCCGCGCGCGCCCGGTTATAAATCATCCAGACTTTCGTCGGTCCTAAGTCCAGATCGCCGTACACCGCGAGATAATTGTTCAGGATGTCGTCCTGGGGCGGTGGCTCTGTGCTGTCGTCGTCCAAGCCGGCTGGGTCGCCTGCAGGCCAGCGGTCCGGCTCGAAGTTGTGGATGTACAGGAAGTCGTCGGTGCGAATCGCGCGCTGCGGGTACGGAAGGTCGCCCTCTCTGGCGAGCATGTGCCGCTCCCGTCCGGTTACGACGAAATTCCTGCCCTCTTCTATGTGCCCGCTATCTGCGGACTGCAGCAGCGGCACTAGGCTATTTGCTATCATGCCTTCAGGTGCATCGACACCGGCCGCTTCCATGAAGGTGGGCGCGAGGTCCATCAGGTTCACAAAGTCGCTGATAGTGCGGCCCGGCTCGACATGTCCATGCCAGCGTACTGCCATGGCGACTTCCGTGCCGATGTTGTACAGATTGCACTTCGCGCGCGGGAAACCCGGTATGCCGTGATCGCCGCTGACAACAATCAGCGTGTTGTCCAGCTCACCGATTTCTTCAAGCCGGTCGATGATGACGCCCAGTCCGGTATCGAATGCCATGCACTCGCCCAGGTAGTCGTTGAAGTCTTCGCGAACTTCGTGTACATCGGGCAGGAAGTCGGGCATGCGCCCCTTCAAATTGTCCGGGTCGAGCCCCCACAGTTCCTTACCAGAGCCTTGCTGCCAGGTGCGGTGCGTGTTGGTCGGCCCCCACCAGTAGCAGAACGGTCTGCCGTCGGGCCGCGCAGCGAGGAAACTGTCGAAGTTGCCCCGCGTCTCGTCGAAAAGTTCTTGTTTCGCATCATCTATCGATTGCCCTTCCGGTCTTCCGGTTACTTCCTCGGAGAAGCTATTGAACCGCTTGCCGGCGGATTCGTACATCGTGCGCGCGCCGCCGTATGGCGCGTTGACCGCGAGTCCGGGCGACCAGACCTTGTATGTGTAGCCGATGTGATAGCCGGCTTCTTCGAGCATCAGCGGATATGTCGGGATGGATTCGTCCCAGCGCGCGCCGGCGAGAATTGCGCCAAGCCCGGTTTGCCAGAAGTACCTGCCGGACAAAATCGAGCTGCGGCAGGGCGTGCAGCTCGGCGCCGGTACATGCGCGTTCAGGAATAGCGCGCCTTCGTCCGCCATCCTATCGAAATTCGGCGTTTCGATAAGCTCGTGGATTGTGCTTTCGCCGGGTTGGTTGCGGTATGCGCTGGCATACCTGCCCCAGTCATCCGCAAACGCGAAGACGATGTTCGGTCTCAAGGTGTTTCCTCCAAACGACAGGCATGGTGGCCGCTATTATTTTCGTGCTGTCCATCGATGTTAATTCGCAGACTACGCTAGGTGTTCGTGTATGAACGCGCTCATCTGCTCGAGCGCGGTCTGCGCAACATCGGAGTCGAGATCGCTTAGGACGCCGGCGCCTTCTTCTTCAAAGATTGTTACATTGATATTTCCGCCTGCGTTGCGGTACTGCGCGATGAATTCGTCTAGGTCCGGGCGTGGGTGGGACGCTTCGTATGCCCTTGCTACACACAGCGTCGGGGGCAGTTCCGTGCGCTCGCCCGCCGCTAGAATGCGCGCCGGTGCGCCTTCCGCCATCGCCTCTTCGGTAACCCAGTACATATCGTGCATCTTCACCGTGTTCGCGCCGATGGATGCGGGCGGCTTGACATCGTCGCGCAACCCCTGCGCGTAGTGATAGCGCCCGAGCGGATCGATGACCGGCGAGACCATTATTACGCAGCTGAGCGTACCGTCAGCATTGGTCGCGCCGTTGGAGAGCGACAGCGCCGCATATCGGGCGTCGTGCGGGCGCATGCCGAGCAGCATAGCCTGATGCGCGCCTGACGATGTGCCCATTGCGCCGATCTTGTCCGATATGCCGTTCCAATCGGCGGCGTGTGTCTTCGCCCAGCGGACGCCGTAGTGAATGTCCGCGAGCGATGCCGGGTACGACGCTTCCGGCGGCACTCGAAAGTCCAGTGCGACCACGACGACACCATGCCTTGCGAGGGCTTCGTTGGGAACATTGCCGTTCTCGCGGTCGCCGTTCACCCAAGCGCCGCCGTGCAGTTCGACCATCACGGGGAATGGACCGACGCCCTGCGGCTTGAAGACGCGCGCGAGAAATGGCTTATCCCCGTGCCGCAGATATTCCACGTCTGCGATCTGAACTTCGTAAGTGCTCTGTACGCTGGTAGCCATGTCAAGCTCCTTTCAGCCTGCCGCCTGTTTGATATTCGAGATTGAACCTAGACTAGGGCTTTGACTCCGTATAGTCAATCGCCACTAATGTAGGAATTAATATCGGTGAACAAGATGTGTAGGATTTATTCCTTCACGCTAGGGTGTGTTGACTTTCAGATTTGTGGACCTGAAATCCCCTATTTTCTATGCCAAAATCCAATAGTCGCACCATTGTTGCTCTTTTGCATAAACGGTACCATTTAATTAAGAGTGAACCAAATCGAAGCGTTTGCGTGTCAAAAATACGCGGACATCGATGCGATTTCGTAATTCGTCAATCCATAATCATAAGGTCGCTCTGCTGCCGTACCGCTCCAAGTACAGAGTGTTGTACATCTTTCCATCGCTCGATTCACTCTGTGAACTTTCAATTAGCATCGTCGGTTACTAACCATTGGTGCTAGTTTAAGACATAGTTGAAAAAGCCACGGGGATGCG
>VXRI01000137.1 GCA_009838595.1 Chloroflexota bacterium
GTAATTATGACGCAGCGAATACCCTCTCGGTAACAGTTTTATTTGACGCAACGGGCAATATCGCAACGGTGGGGCAAGGAACATAGATGGAAAATATGACAGGATGCAGGTTTCGGCATGGCATTTCAAGTTCCGTCGCGTTTGACGAAATAAAGCCCTAATAATAGAATACGCAGACACTTTGTGCGATTTGCCACAAAGTTCTGCGTGTGTAGTCAGCAGGGGTAAGGTTTCGGATGTCGATGGACTCTGTCGAGGTGCCTGAGGTAGTCGTTCTGAGGCTACCTCTGTATGTTAGGGCGCTATCGCAGCTCTTGTCGGAATCGATTGATGTGGTGAGTTCGCAGCAGCTCGGTAGTCTTCTGCAAATGACGCCCGCGCAGATTCGCAAGGACCTGAGCTACTTCGGCAGGTTCGGCAAACAGGGCAGAGGCTACGATGTTCGCTTCCTGCTGAACGAGTTGCAGGAGATACTAGGGCTAGACCGTGAATGGCGCGCGTGTCTTGTTGGCGTGGGGCGGCTCGGCAGGGCGATAATCAACTATCCCGGATTCTATCGCGAAAACTTCCGCATCGTGGCGGCATTCGACGGCGACCGCGCGCAGGTTGGCAGCACTATCGGCGAGTTCAATGTGCAGCCGATGTCTGAATTAAGCGATACCGTCATCGACAAGCACATCACTATCGGCATCGTGGCAGTGCCCGCGCAGCAAGCGCAAAACGTCATTGACGAACTAATCCACAACAACATCAAGGGCATACTCAACTACGCGCCCGTCGCCGCCAAAGTGCCGATGAACATAGTAGTGCGCAACATCGACCCCGTGCTATCGCTGCAATCGATGACATTCTATTTGCGCGATATGGATTGAAGTCGTGTTCGCTTGAGTTAGCGTGGTTCGGGCGGCTTCAAGTCTGCAGAGTAGAGCCGATGCCAGTATGCGCCGTTCTCGTCCCGGGCATCCACGAACCGTTCTAACTCGTCATATAGCCTGCTTCGCGTTGCCTGCTCCATCTCGTCATCCAGCATAACCGCCGCCACCACCGGATAGGCTTCCAGTCCGGTAATCGCTCGGACAATCTTGGCATGGTCAGTAACCCTGTCAACATCTTCCGTGTCTCCCGTGTAAGAGGCTTCGATGACGATATAGTACACCGGCGATGCATCTTCAGAAGAGTACAAATCCTCAACCGCCGCGATAATATCTGGACGCAGGAAGGTTCTTGTGGCTCTTTGCCTAATGCTCAGGGACTTCACCAAATCTCTGTTCTCTCTAAGCCACGCCTCCAGATTGTTTCTGGATATATGTCTAGTCTTTATGTCTTCCAAGCCATGCCTGTGCGCAAACAGATGGGCAATGTCGATATCGGATGCGGATGCGGCGCTTTGAGCGTAGTTGCCTCGGAAACTGGATTGAGCGCGCACTTCTCGCCTGAAGGATTCACCCAATCCGTTAATGTCCCTCTTCATTACGGTGATGTCGCTCTCCACGAGGTCAAGTCGTCTGTTGATAGCGTTAGTCTGCTCGACGATAGCCGCGATCGTCTGGTCCATACGGTCTAGCCGCGCGTTGATAGCGTTAGTTTGCTCGACGATAGCCGCGATCGTCTGGTCCATACGGTCTAGCCGCGCATTGGTTGCGTTGGCATGTTCGATCAATGCCGTGACACTCTGCTCGATGCCGGAGATACGCTGTGGCACCTCCAGAAGTTCGACCGTGAGCAGTTCGCGCCGCATTGTCGCGCGAAAAGCCGCATCTTCACGCAGAAGGAGCAGCAAGTCATCAGGTGTGTTGAGAGTAGCCATGCATTGATTATAAACTATCTATCGTCGAATAGAAAAAGAGTGATAGGCTATTTGGTTCTGCCTCATCACTCTTTTTTAGTCCGGAATTAACAGGCGCCGTTTTAAGAATGTGGCGGCGCGCCCACATCTCGGCGTGGACGGCGGCGGCGGGCGGCCAGAAGCCTGGCTTGCGAGCGTCGCAGAGACATTAAAGCGCGCTGCAAGTCCCGGTCGGAAGCGCGACTGGAGATGCGTTCTTGAGCTCGGCGAACTGCGGCTTCGGCGCGCTCGATGTCTATCTCTTCAGCGCGCTCGGCGGTATCGGCGAGGATAGTCACACGGTTGGATAGCACCTCAAGGAAGCCGCCGCTTACTGCCATGTACGACTCTTCGCCGTCTTTGTCCACACGAATTTCGCCGGGCTGCAATGCCGTCAGCAATGGCGCGTGGTTCGGCAAAATACCCAATTGCCCGTCGATGCCGGGCGCGACTAGCATATCCACATCTTCGGAATACACTCGCCGCTCGGCGGTCACTATTTCCAGTCGCATAGTAGCCATTCAGCCACTCCCAAAGGCAAGGGGCTTACCCCATCCTAACCTTCCCTCAAAGGGGGAAGGGATTTCATTACATAACTAGCCTACGGCCGCCATCTGCTCGGCGCGCTCTACGGCTTCGTCAATTGTGCCGACCATGTAGAAAGCCTGCTCCGGCAGGTCGTCATGCTGTCCGTCGAGAATCTCCCTGAAGCCGCGCACAGTCTCGCGTATCGGCACGAAGCGGCCCGGCGCGCCGGTGAACACTTCTGCCACGAAGAATGGCTGCGTGAGGAAGCGCTGAATCTTGCGCGCTCTCGCCACAGTCTGACGGTCCTCGTCGGATAGTTCCTCGATACCGAGAATTGCGATGATGTCCTGCAAGTCCGCGTAGCGCTGTAGCACCTGCTGCACGCCACGCGCAACATCGTAATGTTCCTGCCCGACTACCGCAGGCTCTAGTATGCGCGAGAACGATGTTAGCGGGTCAACGGCGGGGTACAAGCCCTGTGCCGCAAGTGCGCGTTCAAGCGCGACGACTGCGTCTAGGTGTCCGAATGTCGTTACGATGCCGGGGTCGGTGTAGTCGTCCGCCGGCACATAGATTGCCTGGAATGATGTGATGGAGCCGTTCAGCGAGGATGTGATGCGCTCTTCGAGGTCGCCCATTTCGGTACCGAGCGTGGGCTGGTAACCTACTGCGGACGGCATTCTGCCGAGCAGCGCGGAGACTTCCATGCCCGCGAGAATGTAGCGGTAGATGTTGTCCACGAACAGCAGCACATCCTGCCCGCGCTCTTCCTTGAAGTATTCAGCCATCGTCAGACCCGTCAGTCCAACGCGCGCGCGAATTCCGGGCGGCTCGTTCATCTGCCCAAACACGAGCACCGTATTGGCGAGCACGCCGGATTCTTGCATTTCGCGCCAGAGGTCGTTGCCCTCGCGCGAGCGCTCACCCACGCCGGCGAAGACGGATACGCCCTCGTGCTCCTCGCTGATGTTGCGGATGAGCTCCTGAATGATGACCGTCTTGCCAACGCCCGCGCCGCCGTACGCGCCGACCTTACCGCCCTTCGTGAAGGGAGTAATGAGATCCATAACCTTGATGCCGGTTTCCAGAATCTCGACCTGCGTCGCCTGGTCCTCGAAGGTAGGCGGCTTGCGGTGGATGGGCCAAGTGTCGCCGCTTTCGACTTCCTCTAGGTCATCTAGCGTTTCGCCGAGCGCGTTGAACAGCCTACCTAGCGTGGGGT
>VXRI01000241.1 GCA_009838595.1 Chloroflexota bacterium
GTATAGCGTCTGTTCGTCCGCAAACTCTTCGATGACGCCGGTTTCCTTGTCCGTGATGCCGTATTCGTTGAGCGATAGGTTGAGCTGGTTTGCCCTGTCTCGCAGTAGAATGTTGTGTTGCAGATTACCTGAGAAGTATTGCAACAGTGCGCCGAAATGCCGTTCTTGCACCACGCGCAGGTCGATCTGAATGTTGTCGTGCAGATACACCGACGCCTTCGTATCGCCGTGTCCTAGCACATCCGCGACATTCGGCAGGGACACCAGCGCGTCTAGCACATGCGCCGGGTCGTCCGCCGTGCAAACAAGGTCGATGTCGCCGATGGTCTCTTCGTAGCGGCGCAGGCTGCCGCCCCGCACAATTTGCCTGATATCCGGGCACTTCTCTCGCAACGCTGCAATGAGCCGGTCGCATATCGGCTGCGCGCGCGCGATTGGCATTCGCTTGTTCTGGCTGCGCTTGAACTTTAATTGTCGCGCGATGTTGGCGGCAGTCTTCTTACCCAGGCGTGGCAACGATTCCAGCCTGCCGTCGTCTATCGCCGCTTGCAAGCCGTGAATGTCCGTAACGCCCAGTTCCAACCATAAACGCCGCACGGTCTTCGGCCCGAGACCGGGTATTTGCATCACTTCCATGATGCCGTCGGGAAACTCGGCCTTCAGGCGGTCGTAGTAATGAAGCGAGTTCGTATCGACCATTTCGCCAATCTTTTCGGAGATTGCCTTGCCGATACCGGGGAGCGCCTTCAAATCTTGCTCTTCGCGCAACATATCGCCGAGTTCCATCGGCAGGCGCTCGATGGTGCGCGCGGCGCGCTGGTAGGCGCGAATGGTGAATACTTTCTCGCCCTTCATTTCAAGCAAGCCTGCGATGTTCTCAAAAGTCTCGGCTATCTGAGAGTTGTTCATTACTTCTCACACGCTCTATGTGTTCTGCCTTAGCTGCCTCGTCTGTATGGTATGAAATATGGCAGGAGCTACGCGCCGCAGCAGCGCTTGTACTTCTTTCCGCTACCACATGGGCAGGGTGAATTGCGTCCGATCTTGCGGCTTCCTGCGGGAATGGCTTCGCGCTGCGCGGACACGACCTGCGTCATGACGCTGGCGTTGCCATTGCGGGGCGCGCCCGCGCCGGAGCGCTGGCGGCGGCCGTTCGCGCCGTTGGCATGTTGTAAGCTACCGTTCAGCCGCGCGTGCTGCTGTGCCATGTCGCCGATGTTGTAGATGGCGTGCACGATGTCGCTCTGTATGCGCGACTGCAAGTCTTGGAACTTTTCGTGCCCTTCCTTCTTGTACATCACCAGAGGATCGCGCTGCCCGAAGGCGTGCAGCCCGATGCCCTGCCGCAGATTTTCCATTGCGGTGAGGTGCTGCACCCAGTTGCTGTCTATGACACGCAGCATCACCTGGCGCTCCAAGGTGCGCATCTCGTCGTTGCCCAACTCGGCTTCAATGCTGTCGTACAGCGCTTCAGCGTGGCTCAGGATGATGTCTTCTACTTCTTCGTATGAGTATGCCGCGATGTCGTCGTGGTATGCGAATTCGGACGGCATAGGCATTATGCCGCCAAGTTCGCGCGCTAGGCGTTCGGTATTCCACAGTTCGGGTCGATTGCCGCCCAGGTACTGTTGCAAGAGTTCCTGCATATTCGCCACGACCATCGCTTGCATATTCGCTTTTAGGTCGGAGCCGGATAGAATCTTCTCGCGCTCGCCGTAGATGACATCGCGGTGCGTGTTCACCACATCGTCGTATTCGACGAGATGCTTGCGGATGTCGAAGTGGAACGCTTCGGTCTTCACCTGCGCGGACTCGATGGACTTGCTGACAGTCTTGCTTTCGATATGACCTTCTTCTTCCATCGCCCAGTTCATGAACTTCTTGATGGTGTCGCCGCCGAAGCGCCGCATCAGTTCGTCGTCGAGCGCAACATAGAACCGCGAGTGCCCGATGTCGCCCTGCCTGCCGGAACGCCCGCGAAGCTGGTTGTCGATGCGCCGCGCCTCATGCCGTTCCGTGCCGAGAATGAACAGGCCGCCTTGTTTGATAACGCGGTCGTGGTCTGCTTGCCATTCTTCTTCGGGAATGCCAAGCATCTCATGATTGCCGCCGAGTATGATGTCGGTGCCGCGACCTGCCATGTTGGTGGCGACAGTGACTGCGCCCGGACGTCCCGCCTGCGCGACGATATGCGCTTCGCGTTCATGCTGCTTGGCGTTTAGCACCTCGTGATTGACGCCCGCCTTGCGCAGCCGATCGCTCAGCATCTCCGACATATCGATGTCCGTCGTGCCGACTAGCACGGGCTGTCCCGCCTGACTGCGCTCCTTGATTTCACTTACGACCGCGCGGTATTTCGCGTCTTGGTTTGGGTAAATCAAGTCTTGGTCGTCTTGGCGAATCATCGGCTTGTTCGTGGGAATCTCGACTACTTCGAGTTTGTAAATCTTCCAGAACTCTTCGCCTTCGGTGGCAGCCGTGCCGGTCATACCGGACAGTTTGTTGTACAGGCGGAAGTAGTTTTGCAGCGTAATTGTGGCGTAAGTCACGGATTCGCGATGGACTTTTACGTTTTCCTTAGCTTCGATCGCCTGGTGCAGGCCGTCAGAGTAGCGCCTGCCGGTCATCAGGCGTCCGGTGAACTCGTCAACGATGACGACTTCGCCGTTTTGCACCACATAATCGCGGTCGCGTTCGAATATCGCCTGCGCCTTCAGCGCGTTCTCGGCATAGTGCACGAGCTCGAAGTTCTCCGCGCCGTAGATGTTGCTGACATTCAGCATCTTCTCCAGTTTGGATATGCCTTCGTTCGTCAGTGCGGCGGTGCGGTGTTTCTCGTCGATGGTGTAGTCGTCTTCCCTGTTGAGCGTGTTCGCCAGCCGCGCGAATCGGCGATATTCGTTTGGCGATTGCTGCGCCGGTCCACTGATGATAAGCGGCGTGCGCGCCTCGTCGATGAGAATGTTATCCACTTCGTCAACAATTGCAAAGTCGCGCTTGCCCTGCACGCGCCTGTCGAGTTCCACGACCATGTTGTCGCGCAGGTAGTCGAAGCCAAATTCGTTGTTAGTGCCGTATGTGATGTCCGCCGCATAAGCCTCTCTTCGTTCCACGCGGCGGAGGCTTTCCAGGCCGCGTTCCGAATTTTCCACGCTCGGGTCGAACATGTACGAGGCTTCATGCTGCAGCACGCCAACGGACGCGCCGAGAAAGTGATATACCTGCCCCATCCATTGGGCGTCGCGGCGCGCCAGATAGTCGTTTACGGTAACGACATGCACACTGCCGGTGAGCGAGTTCAGGTAGGCGGGCAATGTGGCGACGAGCGTTTTGCCTTCGCCGGTGCGCATCTCGGCGATTTTGCCCTGATGCAGCACCATGCCGCCGATGAGCTGCACATCGAAGTGGCGCATTCCCAGCACGCGCTTAGCTGCCTCGCGCACCGTGGCGAACGCCTCCGGAAGTATGTCGTCTAGTTCCTCTCCGCGATCAATGCGCTCGCGAAACTAATTGCGATTAGTGGCAAGTTCCGCGGTCAAGAAGGACTTTAATTGGCCATCTCGTTTGTTAATA
>VXRI01000111.1 GCA_009838595.1 Chloroflexota bacterium
GTGCAGTGCTTCCGAGGATTTGAACTCACCGAATCCATCGGCGGCTTCCGCAACCCAACTTATGACTTGAGCGCGGTCGAAATCTTCCATCCGATCGTATCGTAGTCGGCAGCGTGCCCTTCATCAAAGCTAGACTCTCGGCATACTTCTGAATCTCTTGATGGAACTGATACAAAATACCCCTAATGGGGCATCAATATTCTTATTCTCCGTCTGTCCATAGACCTTGCCACTAGACCGTGGCAGCAGGCCGAGCGTCCATTCCACAGGGTTAGACAGTGGCTTCGGAGACACTTCGCTCGCCGAATGGTTCGAGATTGCCCACGTGGAGCCCTTGTCCGGCGGTGAATGCCTTCGCCTTTAGCGCTTCGATCAGGTCGGCTTCGTTGCGGATGTCGCCGTCGAAGATGGTTACGCACTTGCCGATGCCTTGCGTGGAGTGCGCGTCGCTGCCGCCCGTTCCTGTGAAGCCGAGTTCGCGCGCCACATCAAGCGTGAACAGGTTCTCCTTGTCAGTGTTGCAACCGTTGGCTATTTCCACATCGTCCGCAAGCTCAAACAGCGGGTGCTTTGATGCCTCAAGCGCAGTTGTCGGGAGGTCGCCGTCGTAGTTCTTGTACAGCAGGTTGACATTGTACGGCGGACGGTTGAAGAAGTTGCGAAACGGATGCGCAGGAATCATCACGCCGCCCGCTTTATCGAGGACTTTGCGCAAGCCCGCGGCGGTGTGCATACCGCTGACGTAGTTGCGTATCCCGATTGCGATGACATGCCCAACATCCGTGTACACTTCCACCGCCCCAATTGCCACAAGGCCGGAATCCTTGAATATGTCTATGATTTGGTAGTTTTCCCAGCCGCCGGAGTGTTCGGTGAGGCAAATGCCGTCAAGCCCTATGCGCTGTGCTTCTTCGATGAGCTGCTCGGGGCGAAGGTTGCTGTCGCTGCTGCCGTGAACGGTGTGTAGATGTAGGTCAAATACTGTCAATGTTCTATCCTGTAATTGCCTTTCATGTTTAGCCTGAACCAACCTACGCTCAACCTGTGCCTTCTTATTGACTGTAGGAAGGCTATGTTTTGGTAAAGCCGTTCAGGTTATCATGAATGACAGTTTCTTTGGGCATTTTCGCAGCAAATTCATGACTCTCGCAAAGGCTGCCGCAACGCATTCTCTGCACAAAGGGGCATAAGGATTCTAGCCCTGAATGCAGGTTAGGGTCAATTCGACGAAGTTGCAGGGTGAAGGATTTGCGCTTCACGCCGCGAAGTAGGGCAGAAACCAGCCGAACAGCCCGACGAAGAGCAGTGTTATCGTCAGCACGCCCGCGAGCATTTGGCGGAACAGAATCATGAGCGGCGCGGCAAGCAAGACTGCCGTGCTCACGATGACCAAAGTGTACGCCAGATTCGGACTGCCCAGCCCGGCGCCCGGCGCCTGCTGCAGTATGACCCGATACAGCAGTGACAACGCGCCGCCGGCGACTGCCCAAGTCGGGTATGACACGGCGACTATCCCCATTGCCATTGTCATCGGCGGAAACTTTTCCATCACCGGCATCATCTTCTCCCGGCGATTCTTCAGCACCGAAAACAGACTGAACATTGACACGGTGATAAACACGGACGCCATCAGCATCCCAAGAACCGCGCCGTCTATGAACCTGTCGATTGTCATGTTCTAGCCTTACCCTACGACCCGAATCTATACCTCTTTCCTATTCCCCTTGATGGTGGCAGGCAAGAATGGGGGGGGTGAGAGTCATCATTGGGGAGAAAGCGTGCTGTTAGAGTCAAATCGTATCACCATTGGGCTACGGCCAGACTGCTGACACCAGATGAGCGTTCAAGCCGTGTTTGTGTCGTAGCAGCAGTTGGATGGCAGTGCCGACTTCGCGGCGCGGCATTAGCGCGTAGATGGACGGCCCGCTGCCCGATATGTGGATTTCGCGCGCGCCGAGTTCTGCGAATGCGTTCCAGCATTGCTCCAATCCGGGGTAGGCGTCAAATGCCACATCGTCAAACACGTTAAACAGGAACTGCGCCGGCATATCCTTGCCTACGCGAATCCTCGCTTCCAACTTGCGCGTCAAATAGCCACGCGTGTAGTTCGAGGGTGTAAGCATGCCGTACAGCGCTGCCGTCTTGCTGCTTGCGCCGCCGGTGTGCCGCACATCGGGCGTTACGACCACGAGCCACTGCACTTCCGGAGGTGGAATGCGGCGAATGCGCTCGCCTCTGCCCAGCCCAATAGCCGTGCCACCCTGTAACAGAAACGGCACATCTGAGCCAAGCCGCGCCGCAAGCGCTTCTAGCTGTGCCATGCCCATGCCGAGTTGCCATAGGTCGTTCAGCCCGCGTAGTGTCGCCGCCGCGTCGCTGCTGCCGCCGCCAAGCCCTGCGGACACGGGAATCGCCTTCTCAATGCCGATATTCGCGCCGCCGTCATAGCCACTCTCTTCTCGTAGTAGCGCCGCTGCCTTGTATGCCAGATTGTTCGCCGATTCCAACGCCGGATCGTCGCAAGTTAGCGTCAGGTCATCTGCAGGCGCGAGGCGCACGGTGTCGTGCAGGTCAACGGTCTGCATGATGGTGGCTACCTCGTGATAGCCGTCTTCTCGGCGACCGAGCGCCTCCAGGGTTAGGTTAATTTTCGCGTATGCCTTGAGTGTAAGCATTGGATTCAGGATAGCGCTGTCGCCATGCCGCGTAAAGATCGCCCCATTCGTCAAGAGACAGCGTTTGCGGCCTGCGCTTAGGGTCGATGTTGGCATGTTGCAGCACATCTTCCACATCGACACGTGTAATCGTCAGCCCGTTTTGCGTCAGCCCGTTTTGCAGGCAGTTGTGAATTTGCTTGCGCGGAGCGGAAAAGCCGGCGCGCACCAGTGTAAAGAATGCGTCGGCGCTGTCCAAATCAAGCGCGAGCTGCGAATATACGTCGATGCGAACGATGGCGGATGTTACCTTCGGCGCGGGGCGAAATGCGCGCGGAGGCACACTGCCTATAATGCGCGGCTTGCCATAGAGCTGCGTCGCGACTGACAGTAGTGACATATTGCCGGGTGCTGCGGTCATATTGCGAGCCACTTCTCGCTGCACCATCACGACCATCATCGTGGGCTGCCGCTCGGCTTCGAGAAATCTGCGGATTATCGGCTGTGATGCGTAGTACGGCAGGTTGGCAATGAGCTTGTAGCGCGCGCCATCCGTCAGCAGAGATGCTATATCAACCTGTCGTGCGTCCGCGTGAACGATGTTCACATGGGAATGCTCGGCAAATTCCGTAGCCAGCGCGGCGGCGAGGTGGTCGTCGAGTTCGACTGCGGTCAAGCTCGCGGCTCTGTCGGCAAGCGGGCGGGTGAGTATGCCGCGACCGGGCCCAATTTCAAGCACATTGTCGTCCGGCGCGATGTCGGCAGCGGCAATGATGCGCGATACGATTCGGCGGTCGGTGAGGAAGTTTTGGGCTAGGGATTTTTTGGCGGCAGCGTATTGTGGTGTAGAATTATGTCCGACAACAATAGCCATCGTTCTTTCAGTATGTTTACCGTCCCCACATTATCG
>VXRI01000330.1 GCA_009838595.1 Chloroflexota bacterium
GTACAGAATCCGCAGGGCATCACGGTAGTGTGTGGGAATGGCTTGTTGCTGCTGCGCCGCTTGCAGATGGAAGGACGGCAGGCGACAGACATCGACGACTTCGTACGCGGATACCGCGAATTCCCGGGTTCACGGCTCGGCTCTACCTGATATAATCGGCGCAATAACACTCATAGACATGGGCAATTTCAAACGGTAGAGGTGCGACATGGACAAGGCGCTTTCGGGAGTGAAGATACTGGATATGAGCCGCGTACAAGCGGGTCCATCGTGCGCTCAATTGCTTGCGTTTCTTGGCGCGGATGTCATCAAGCTGGAGGACACCGTCGGCGGCGACAACACGCGCTGGGAGCAGGCGCACATTGACGGTGTGGACAGCGTGTATTACACCATCTTCAACAACAACAAGCGCGCCATCACGCTCAACCTCAAGACCGAGCGCGGCAAGCAGCTGTTCGAGAAGCTCGTTCTGTGGGCGGATGTCGTATTGGAAAACTTCTCGAAGGGAGTGATGGAGCGGCTCGGTATCGGCTACTCGCGGCTGAACGAAATCAACCCGCGCGTCATCCACGCGAGCATAAAGGGCTTTGGCGAATATGGTCCGTGGAGCGAATATCGCAGTTTCGAAGTGGCGGCGCAGGCAACGGGCGGCGCGATCGCATCCAACGGGTTCGCAGACTTGCCACCGATACCATCGCCAATCGGCGCGGGCGACTCTGGCACAGGCTTGCACACCGCCATCGGCATCCTCGCGGCGCTGCGGCAGCGCGACAACTCCGGCGAAGGGCAGCACCTTGAAGTGTCAATGCAGGACGGCATCGTAAACCTAATGCGCTACCGGCTGATACGCAGCCTGTCACTCGGCACACCGAATGACCGCCCTGGTGACCGCGGTGGCAGAGGCATTCCGATGATATTCCCTTGCGCTCCCGGCGGCTCTGACGACTATGTGATGATTCACCTCGCGGGCGCACTCTGGGAGACGGTGCTCGCCGTCATTGGGCGCGCGGACCTCATTGGCGACGAACTGTATTCGACGGAAGAGATGCGCGCTGAGCGGGGCGACGACGTAATGGAAATCGTCAGTGGCTGGACGATGCAGCAAGACAAGTACACGGCGATGGAGGCTCTGGCGGCGGCGGGCGTCTGGTGCGGCGCGGTCATCAGCCCTGAAGAAGTGCTATCCAACGAGCATCTGGCGGTACGAGACATGGTCGTGGATGTGGACGACCCGGCGCGCGGCGAATATCAAATGATTGGCTGCCCCATAAAGTTAGACAAGTCGCCCGTCGAAGTAGAGCCCGCGCCGCTCTACAGCGAGCATACGGACGATATTCTGACAGGGCTGCTGGATGTGCCGGCAGATGAGTTGCCGGATCTTAGGGAGCAAGGCGTGATAGTTTAGATTCTCATTCCTCGAGTGGGAATTCCTCGAAGAAAAAACGCACAGGTTCGGTTGAAGCAAGCGCCGACATGAAGCGCCTCGAAGCCAATCACATTGTCTGCTTTATCCTTCATCAGGATGATCTCTTAGCGGGTTTCTTCACAGATGTATTCATCTTTGGGATTGCCGAAATCGGACCATAAGGATTTCGCCCGTGCGGTCATAACAGACTTTTTTTTCCTTCATATCAGTTCTCCTCGCTTAATGGGCTCAGTAGGATAAGTGGTTAGAGTGTGTTGACACTTGCACCATTCCCGTGAATTATGTCCTCTGAAGACAGGGAACGGGAACCCAGTGCCGTAAAATTGACCGCTCCACGTCATTTTCGGCAACCGAAAGATACTGGATTCCCGCCCGTATCAAGTACGGGGTACCGTTCCTAGGTGGGAAAGACGGGCTGAAATATCGGAATGTCCACAGGGCCTATTCGTTCGCACACTGCAGCCGAGCGGCGTTTGTACATTAAAGAGATATTTGGATTCCATGTTAGCGCGCATCCCAGTAATCGTTCACTCGCACGGCTTCGGCTTCGCCAGGCCAGGGTGGGATTGTTACGATGATGATGCACAGGGGTTCGGTACCAGTGTTGCGGAATTGGAAGTGCGTGCCAACTGTTATGTTTAAGGACACGCCCGGACGCACATCCACGACGGATTCCGCGGATTCGTTTTTACGCCAAACTTGACCTCGACCTTGCAGGCAGTACCAGACTTCCTCGACCGTGCGGTGCGCTACGGCGGCTGATGACACGCCGCTTGGCAGCGTGCAATGAACCACGCTGCCACCGCTCACGGCTATGAGTTCGCGTATCTCGGAGCCATCCGGCGCGAGCACAGTAAGTTCACTAGCAAGTGAAATTGTATCCATCAGCCGAAACCCGCGAATCTGAGTTGGTGCGGCTCATCGGGATGCGCTTCGGATTGCTCGAAGCCGGACACGCCAACACCAATAAGCCTAAAACGCCTGCCTCCGTATAGTTCGGCGCGCAGCAGTTCGCCGGCGGGCTGCGACAGGTCTGCGGCAGATTGTACCGAGTACGGCAGCGTGCGCTGGCGGGTGAATGTCGTGAAGTCCGACAGGCGTAGCTTGAGCTTGACCGTGCGTCCTTGCAGTTGCTTACGCCGCAGTTGCTGCGCGACACGCTGGCTGAGACGGTCCACCACCTCTTGCAGCGCGTCCGGGTCGCCGATGTCCTGCGCGAATGTCGTCTCTGCGCTGACAGACTTCGTCTCGCGGCTCACAACGACCACGCTATCATCAATACCGAGTGCGAGCCGCTGCATCTGCTCGCCGTGCTTGCCAAAATTCTCCTGCAGCCAGTCCGCGTCGCACTCTGCGATGTCCGCGATGGTCTCGATACCGGCCGCTATGAGCCGTTCGGCGGTCTTCGGTCCAACGCCCCACAGATCGCGTATCGGCAGCGGCGCGAGGAATGCCCGCTCTTCGCCCGGCGCTACGACGGTCAGACCATCCGGCTTATCCATGTCGGACGCTATCTTGGCGACGGATTTGGTTGTCGCCACACCGACCGATATGGTCAAACCTAGCTCGTCCTTGACGCGTCGTTTGAGCGCGGCTGCGATTTTAGCAGGCTGGTTGTCATCTTCCACGACAACGGTCACATCGAGATACGCTTCGTCTAGCGAGAGTGGCTCAACGAGTGGAGTTAAGTCGCGGAATATGGACATCACATCGCGTGATATTTCACGATATCGTTCAAATCGTGCGCCAACGCGGACTGCTTGGGGACATAACCGCTGCGCAGTTCGCATCGGCATTGCGGAGCGCACGCCGAATTCGCGAGCCTCGTAGGATGCGGACGCGACCACGCCACGCCCTTCCGCGCTGCCGCCGACAACGACCGGCTTGCCGCGCAAATGCGGTTTGTCCAGCTGCTCGACGGACGCGTAGAAGGCATCGAAGTCTGCGTGAAGTATATGGCGCATGGGCTTGACCTCACGCGCCATATTACTACGAAACAATACCTTAATTAAAGGGGAACTGGCAGGGCAATCGCATCTTAGAGGATGTCTGAGAAGTGTTAAAATAGCAGCATGAATAAGCGTAAACCATATCCAACAGA
>VXRI01000418.1 GCA_009838595.1 Chloroflexota bacterium
AATGAACCCTATCTTATGCCTTTTCTTATACTTAAACTAAATGCGATTGCCCTGCACTCTATCCTAACCTTTCCCCAAGAAGGGGAAGGGACTTATGACTGGGCTTATTGAATCGGCTCATCGGTTTGGGGGTTGCAAGTGCGGGGCAAATTATGTAAAGTGGGCGCATTGAATTCGGCAATAATTATAATCAAGGAGTCTTATAGCGAATAAGTAGATAGACACGGAGGGTACGCGCATGCTTAACCTGTCAATTCGTCGAAGTGCCACTTTCCTGATGCTACTCTTATTGCCTACGCTCGCGCTAACTGCGGCTTGTTCGAGCGCAGAGCCGGAGGCCGCAGAGACACCTGCTCAGCCTGCCGCCGCAGCGCCGGCACCAACGACTCCCCCCGCCGCTCCCGCACAAGCCGCGCCCACTGCCGCGCCAGAAGCGATGTCCGCGGACATCACGCCTCCACGACCGGCAGACCCGAACGGGCAGACGGGCGGCGTGCTGAATGTCGCATACTTTCGCAAGGCTTCCAGCCCGGACGGATACCAGGCTGGCGGCACCTTCGACCGCATGTACTTCTTCACCGGCAACGAAGTGCTGGTCGCCATTGGCAAGGACAGCGTGT
Source organism: Chloroflexota bacterium (assembly GCA_009838595.1). GTDB lineage: Bacteria > Chloroflexota > Dehalococcoidia > Lucifugimonadales > JADFKI01 > Bin90. The sequence continues at coordinate 621 of VXRI01000418.1, forward strand.
ACGACCCATCGGAATCTCTGGCGTACTCGTTCGAGGTCGAAGATGGCGGCAGCCGCGTGAGGTTCAACATCCGCGAGGGCGTGCAGTTCCAAGGCGGCTTCGGCGAGATGACCTCCGAGGATGTCGCGTTCAGCCTGAACCGCTGGTTTGAAGACGGGTCCGGCTGCAGGGGCTGCCCTAGCACATTCCGCGCCGTCACAGAGGTTAACGCAATCGACGACTATACTGTCGATGTGGTTATGGACCCGCCGGACGCTAACCTAGTCGTCAAGATGTTCGACAGGGGCAGCATCGTACACAACAAGAAACACTGGGAAGCCGTCGGTCCCGATGACCATAAGAGCAATGCCATAGCGACGGGTCCCTACAAGTTGACACTGTGGGATGTGGGCGTAACGCAGAACTGGGAGAAGCATCCCGACTGGTGGAGACACGAGCCATTCGCGGACGAAGTGAACATTCAGATTATCTCGGAGACTCGCACTCGGCTCGCCGCTTTGCAGACCGGCGAGGTCAATGTGTCATGGCTGCAGGCGGAGCAGATTCCAGCCGCGCAGAAGGACGATAATATAGATGTTTGGGACTTCACCGGCGTGGGCTGGGATGGCTGGGTCTGGAACCACGGACTCGAGCCGCTAGACAACCTGCGGCTCAGGCGCGCGCTCATCAAGTCTGTTGACAGAGGCGCTCTAAACACATCCATCTACCTTGACACGCTACGAGATAGCCAGGCACACACATTCCCGCCGGAGTCGCCGTTCGGTATCGATGCCCAGGACCTCTGGGAGGGCGAACACCTTCGATACGATCTTGACGAGGCAAGGGCGCTCGTAGAGGCGGTAGCGTCGGACAAGGGTCTTGACTTGCCGCTGCAACTGACGGGGGTTTGCGAGCGCAGACCGGACCGCCAGCAGTTCTGCGAGTTCCTGCAAGGCTCTTGGACTGAGATTGGAGTGAACTTCGATTTCCAGATCGTTTCCAACGCATCCGAGCGCTCCGATGTGATGGAGCAGTGCCAGACGCATGTAACCCAGACAGGATCCGGCATGCTGCTGCCGTGGTATATGGAAGGCTCTCTGCACTCCAGTTCCAACGGAAACTATCCAGCCAAGATATGCAAGGATCAGGGTTCCGCGCTTGACGCAGATGGCCAAGCATTACAGGATCAGCTTGATATGCTCTTTGCCGAGGCGTCCGAGAGCTTTGACAGCGCTGTCCAGATTGACAAGTATAAGCAGATCCAGCGGATAGCCTTGGAGAACCTGTACACCTACATCCCCGCTATGCTGCGCGTGAACTATGTCGGCTGCCACACGCCGACCACGGGTGGCTGCGAGACGAACCCGATGCGCGGCGACGGATTCGTGCGCAACGGTGACTTCTGGATAAAGCAGTAACTGGCAAGTCAGCGTTCAGCCTTCAGTGGTCATGTATCTCGCTCTATTAAAGAGATGCCGAGTGATTGCTGATTGCTGAACGCTTTGCCTTAACACAAGTGTCGAACGCAAACTTCGCTCGCCCTGAACTTGTCGAAGGGCAAGTCCGCGAGAATGTGTTCGCGTGGTTCGACAGACTCACCAAGTACGGGTAGAAGGAATAGCACAATGCAGCGTTACCTGCTGCGTAGAGCGATCAATCTCATTCCGGTGCTAGTGCTGATCAGCATCATCGTGTTCGCCACAGTAAGGGTGCTGCCGGGCGACCCTGCGCGACTGCTCGCCGCCGTGGACGAGACGGGCTTTGTCGATCCCGATGTCCTCGCCGCGATTGAAAAGCGACACGGGCTGGACAAGCCGCTCACAACGCAGTATTTCAACTGGGCTTGGGGTCTGATGCGCGGCGACTGGGGAACATCGCTTCTGAGCGGCCAGGACGTGTTTCCGCAGATACGCAGCCGCCTGAGCTTTACGGTGCAACTCGCTGGGCTTTCGTGGCTTCTGTCGCTGCTGATAGGCATTCCCATGGGCGTGATTTCCGCGCTCAGACGCAACTCCATAGGGGACATAGCCGTGACTAGCTTCGCGGTGTCGGGCATCGCACTGCCCAACTTCTGGCTTGGCATGCTGATGATAATCTTCTTTGGCGTGTGGCTGGGCTGGCTGCCCACCGGCGGCTATGTAAGCTACCTAGACGATCCAATCGAATGGGCGCGCAGGATGCTTATGCCCACGATTACGCTTGGCACGGCGCTGTCAGCGGTAACGATGCGCCAGATGCGCGCCGGTCTGCTGGAAGTGATGCGCGAGGACTATATCCGTACTGCGCGCGCGAAGGGGTTGATGGAACGTCGAGTGGTGCTGATGCACGCGATGAAGAATTCGCTGCTGCCGGTCATCACGTTGTCCACGCTGCAGCTCGGCACGCTGGTCGGCGGCACCGTCGTAACGGAGACGGTCTTCTTCTTGCCGGGCATCGGTAAGTTCATCGTGGACGCAGTGATAGCGAAGGACTTCCTGGTAGTGCAGATGGGACTGATGATTCTTACGCTGGGCGTACTTGTAGCTAATCTTATCGCGGACATTTCCTATGCGTTCTTGGACCCGCGTATCAGGTATGAGTGACCGTTTCAAGAGGCTTCAATTCAGAGTGTGGCGGCTACAACAGCGGGATAGAAGGTGAACGGGCAGGCGGCAGGTTGTACTTATGAGAGAACAAGAGCTGGTTGAAGCGGCAGATAACGAGCTTGCCCAACAGGAACTAAGCTGGGTCAACAGAAGCCGCTTCCTACAGACGCTAAGGGAGCTGGTGAGCGTGCGCCTCGCCAAGTTCGGATTAGCGGTGCTCGGAATCGCCGTCATCGCGGCTGTGTTCTCGCCGATTCTGGCGCTGCATGACCACATAAAGATAAACCCGCGAGACAGCCTGCAGGACCC
>VXRI01000370.1 GCA_009838595.1 Chloroflexota bacterium
CTAATCGCCACCATCAGCGCGCTGTGCAAATCAGGCCAAATCGATGGATTTTCCAAATACGGGTACATCCCCGGAAACGGTGACAGCATGCTCAACCCTACCTGTATTCGTACTCTACACGCTGCCCCTCTGTCCGCGCTGGCGCAAGGCATGATCGGCGAGGACGAGTGCTACCATTGATTCCACAATTGGCACGGCGCGTGGGAGAACGCATGGGTCGTGGCGTCCTCTGCCTTGCAGTGTGACTTCGTTGCCGTCCACATCAACGGTATTTTGCTCGCGCATGATGGTCGCGGTGGGCTTGAATGCGGCGCGAATCACGATGTCCTCGCCGTTGCTGATACCGCCTTGTATGCCGCCCGAATTGTTCGTGCGTGTGCGGATACGGCCACCATCACTATAGAACGGATCGTTGTGCTGCGAGCCTGTGAGTATTGTGCCGCCGAAGCCGGAGCCTACCTCAAAGCCTTTGCATGCGGGCATAGACAGCACCGACTTGGCGAGGTCCGCCTCAAGCTTGTCGAAGACCGGCTCGCCCAAGCCGACGGGCACGCCGCGCGCCACGCATTCCACGACGCCGCCCAACGAATCGCCATCCTTGCGCGCTTGCTTGATGCGCTCTATCATTTGCACCGCCATATCCTGGTCAGGGCAGCGCGCGATGTTCGCTTCGACATCTTCCTGCGTTACCGTGGACGAATCAACATCAGCGTGCAGCTTCCAGACCTGTTTGACATAGCCGACGATTTCGACGCCGAATTCGCGCGCGAGGATCTTCTTCGCGATTGCGCCGGCAGCAACTCGACCTATCGTCTCTCTCGCGCTGGCACGACCGCCACCCTTCCAGTTGCGTATGCCATACTTGGCGTCGTAGCTATAATCGGCGTGCGACGGACGATAGACGCGGCGCATGTGGTCGTAGTCCTTGCTGCGGGCATCACCATTCCAAACACCAATCAGAATTGGTGTGCCGAGCGTTTCACCTTCGAATACTCCGGAGAGTATCTCAGCGCGGTCGCCTTCCCTGCGCTGCGTGGAGATTTCGCTCTGACCGGGACGCCTGCGGTCTAGTTCCTTCTGTATTTCCTCGACCTCAAGCGGCAGTCGCGGCGGGCAGCCGTCAACCGTTACACCGATTGCGTCACCGTGCGATTCGCCCCAAGTCGTGATTCTGAACATGTGCCCGAAAGTGTTTGCCATTTCGCTGTTCCTCAAATGTGCTGTCCGACAGAGCAGATAGACAATTCCAAATACTGTATAAGTCGCGTACATCGTAACATTAGCGGCGGTGATTGTGGTAGAATGTCTGCAACATCGTTTGGAATCACGGGTCTGGGTTGAACACCTGTGAGCGCCTGCCGCTAGTCGGATGAGCGCCGCTTACAGCCCAGGCCCCTTTTCTTTGCCGTTCTCGTAGTAGTTGAATGAGGCTTATACGCCAACATCATAACCGCCCACTTGAGCGTGAAAAGACTGTTGGAAACGGCATCAGTCAATCGCTACTCCCCTCCGAATTCGCTTGCGCCGTCATCTCATTGGGTATAGACTTGCGGGCATGTCAGACGACTCCGATGTTCCCGCGAGACGGCAACCCGCTATAGCAGCAGCGCGGTCTGCCCCTCCCCCGACTTCCACGATACCAGCAAGCAATTCCTCGCCCTCAAGGACCGTGACGAATTCGGGACGCCGCGCCCCTCCACGCTCGGACTGGCGATCAACCTTCGATTCGCTCGCCAACCGCAATTTCTTGTATCTGTGGCTCGGCATGCTGTTCATGATGGGCGGCATGCAGATGCAGATGATTGCGCGCGGCTATCTCGCGTACGAACTCACATCTTCGCCGTTTTTGTTGGGTGTGGTGAACTCAGGGTTTGCAGTACCGCTGCTCGCGCTGTCGCTGTTCGGCGGCGCGTTTGCAGACCGACTAGAGCGCAAGTACATCATACAGTTCGGACAGGGAATGTCCGCAGCGCTGGCTATCATCATCGGCGTCGCCATATATTTCGATGTGGTTACTTGGTTTCACCTGTGGATTGCGTCCATCATTCAAGGCGCGCTGTTTTCATTCCTGATGCCCGCCCGACAGGCGATTATCCCGCAGCTCGTCGGACAGGAACGCCTGTCGAACGCGATGGCGCTCAACGCAGCCGCAATGAGCGCGACAACACTCGCTGCGCCGGCGCTCGCCGGCTGGGCATACGCCTACCTAGGCGCCTACAATGTCTATTACATCATCGCGGGGCTGGCAGTCATCGCATTTGCGCTGACGGGGTTGATACCGCGCGCAGGCACAGGCGCCGGACGCCGGCCCGCCCCGATGATTGGCGACATTATCGACGGACTGGTCTATATCAAGCGCAGCCCGCTGGTGTTGATACTGCTGCTGATGGGACTGGCGACCGCGCTTCTAGCCATGCCCTTCCGCTTCCTGATGCCGATATTCATCGTGGATGTGTACCGCATGGGACCGGAGGCGATGGGGCTACTGGTCACGATAATGGGTGGCGGCTCCCTAGTGGGTTCGCTGTTCATCGCATCGCTGGGCAAGAGCGGACGCGGGATGCTGCTAATTATCGGCAGCTTCATATCGGGCGTAACGCTGTTGTTAGTGGCGATCATACCCAATTATGTCATCGCCGCCGTTCTGATGCTGCCGCTTGGACTCGGAGATGCGGGACGGCGCACGCTGAACCAGTCGCTGATAATGGAAGAGGTAGAGGACAGGTATCGCGGTCGAGTGATGAGCGTGTTCATGCTGAACTTCGGCTTGATGCCGCTTGGCGTGCTGCCCGCAGGCACGGCAGCCGAATACATCGGCGGACAGGCGGTAGTCGGCATTCTCGCCGTGATGCTGCTGGGCGTTACAACGCTTATTCTGCTCACGCAAAAGCGGCTGCGCGAGATGGCGTAAACGGCATCCAAGCGGCGAAAGACGCTACTTCAATAGGCAATCAGCAAGCCCCAAATGACTGTCATCAGACCGCAACCGCCTACGACGACCTACACAACCCAATTTATCAAGCGAGTCTCAAGTTCTCTCAAGTCGTCTTTAATGACCGGGCGTTCCTCATTCATTGCCGTGGTCAAATTTGCCGTGCCCTTGTAGCAAGTAGTCCACCATTTGCTTCATAAGCCAACTGTAGAAAGAGGGCACGCAGTAAACCCTGCTACTTACAGGTATCGGTCTTCAGATGGACGATGAACGGACCTGAGACTATTTTGGACGGAAACACGAGCGTCTCCAACTCTTCCGGCGAGTCCGCGACATTCAGCGTGTAAATCCAGTTGTCTCGCGTAGCGACGGGTTCGGCGGCTTCGACAGAGTTCAGCAAGCCGGATATGATTGTCGTGCTCTTGCCCCAGCAGATATTCAACACCTCGCGCTCTATCAGCGCGCGCGCCTCCGGTTCTGAGAGTTCAGTAGACACATTCGGCAGGCAGGCGATAAGCCCAAACGCCGCCAAGACCGCAATCAGTAGAGTTC
>VXRI01000377.1 GCA_009838595.1 Chloroflexota bacterium
GCTCTATTTGGCAGCGTGAAGCCTGCATTAGAACTGAATGCTCTACCCGCGCCGTTAACCCTAGCCCACACCTTCAAGTCTGCGATTATGTCCGCTTCTTTCTCTCCCGAATCTCCCTTGAGTGGCGGCATAATCTCAATTGTTCTTTCGGCGGTAAGTTCAATACGCATTTCGTCGTTTATAGCGCAGAACTGCTCGAACAGTTCGCTAGTCATTTCTATGACAGGCTCGAACCTGATGACAACAGGCGCCTGCCCCACTTCTACTAGCGGAGCAACGGGTTCGCGTACTACGGTCTGTGTCATTGTCATCACCTCCAGGCGCAATCGTAGCCTGTCTGCGTCCTGCGTCCGTAGTTCGATTCTAAATGTCCTGAGCTAGAACGGGGACAATCTCGCTTAGGAATGTGTCCAGTTGGCGCTCTTGCTCAAAGGATGCGAAACGCACTATGACCGTCTGCGCGCCGGCTTCGCTGTACTGCGAAATGCGCTCAGCGACTCGCTGCGGATTTCCGAACGGCCCCCATCTGTCGCCCCAGATGTTCGCGCCATAGTACTGGCGCAAGAATGTGTCGGCTTCCTTACCGGCGGAGGCTTCGTCTTCGCGCAGGTTCACAGTCATGTAATATGTCGCCTCAGGCGCCTCAGGGTCGCCGCCGTACTCTGCCGTATAACCACGCACCCTGTCCACAACGCGGGCGTATTCGTCCGGATAATCAGAGATGGACATGAAGCCCGCGCCCAGTTTTGCGGCTCGCTGGAACTGTCGCTCTCGTCCCGCGCGCCAGTGGCACGCCACCAGAAACGGCACGCCATCGGGCTGCAGAGTGCGCGGCCGAACGCTGACATCATCAAGGGTAAAATGCTTGCCTTCGAATGTAACGCTCTCGCCGCTTGTCAGACGATTAGTGATTTCTAGCACTTCCTCGAACCTGCTTGCCCGCCGCGACGGCTTCACGCCGACATTGAGCCATTCCCGCTGCTGCGCGTCGTTGAACGCGCCGCCGACACCTGCGCCGAGAATCAGCCGTCCGCCGGACACGGTGTCAACGGTCGCTGCCATTTGCGCGAGCGATACAGGGTGGCGCAGTGCGGGCAGCATCACCGCCGTCCCCAGCCGCACTCTTCGCGTGCGCATCGCAATCGCCGAGAGCGTGGTCAACGGTTCGAGGCGCGGCTTCGCGGTGAGGCTGTCGCCGACCCAGACCGAATCCAATCCTGCCTGTTCCGCCGATTCCGCCATAGCCAGCAGCGGCTCGATGCTTGGTGGCTCGTCGCTGCCCATCACCAGACCGCGCGTTGGGAGAAGTATGCCAAGTTTCAAATTCATAAGTCTTTCTCGTCGCTTGTTGGGGTTGATACTGCCTTCGCCCGCATCATTTTCGACAGGAAGCCCGGCCGTAATCGGTCGCACAGGGCAAGGTCTTCGGGCGTGTCCAAATCCAAACTCAATCCGTCACTCAAGCACACAGTATATTGGATTCCGAGCGACGCCGCCTGCCGCTTGTGCTTTGCGAAGCTATCTTTGCCGAGCAGCGCGGGGAACGACAGGCATTGTGGTATCACCATTGCGTTTGTGCCGCCGTCCTGTTGCGCCGGAGAGAGCGCCAGGGTCTCGCCGCCGCCGGACGCTTGCACAATTTTGTAGATGTCGGCGGCAGTGATGAACGGCAAGTCTGCGGGCAAGTATAACGCGGGCAGACCTTCGTCGCAGGCGTTCTGCAGTGCGAATGTCAACGAGTCGTTCAGGTTTTCGGCAGGGTCTTCATGCCATGTCGCGCCGGCGCATTCTGCACCCTGACGCACAGCATCGTCTCCGCCAACAACCCATACTTCGCCAAGCGCCCGATGTGCCGCCGCGACGACTCTGCTGAACATTGCGAAGCTCAATTCGGCGCGTTCAGTCTGCGACAGCACGCCTGCCAAGCGCGTCTTCGACTGGCTAAGCGGCTTCATAGGGACGACCGCAACAATGCCTCGCGCGGTCATGCGGCAAGCCCGCAGATGTATTCGGCGAGACGCACCTTGTCCTCGTCGGTGAGCATCATCGTGTTCGTCACTGCGGCACGCATACCAAGCGATTCGATGTCAGGCGCGCGGTCGGCGTCCACATCATCAAGCACGAATATATCGCACAGCTCGAGATACTGCTTTGCCACGCCTACGCAGGATGATTCTATGCCGAGCTCGCCCATCATTTTAGCGGCGGGGCCCTTGATCGCCTGCCCGCCGACAATGGGGCTGACCGCGATGCGCACGCCGTCAAAGCGCTCGATGGCGTCTCGCACACCGGGCACCGCAAGTATGGGCGCGACGCTGACGAACGGGTTCGAAGGGCAGAAAACCAGCGTATCGCAGTCTCGCAACGCCTGCATGAACGACGGCGACGGCTGTGCCTGTGCCGCGCCTGCGAATCGGATGCTGCTGACGGCAGGTTCACAGCGGTGCTTGACGAACCATGTCTGCATTGGAAGTTCGCCTATGGTGGTCGTCAGCATAGTACGCACGGGGTCGTCGCTCATCGGGACAATAGGATGCGCCACGCCGAGCGACCTTCGCAGCGAGTCCGTAGCGGCGGAGAGCGACTCGCCTTGTAGCAGCAAGTGCGTTCGGCGGATATGGGTCGCGAGGTCTTTGTCTCCGAGGTTGAACCAGTTATCCGCGCCGTATGCCTTCAGCCGTTCCAGCGCGTTGAAAGTCTCGCCCCTGATGCCCCAGCCCGTCTCCGGGTTGGACAAGCCGGCGAGCGTGTACATCACCGTGTCCACATCGGGCGACACATGAAGGCCGTGAAACTCTTCGTCGTCGCCGGTATTGACAACGACGGTAAGGTCGGAAGGCGGCAAAATCCTGGACAGTCCGAGCGCCAACTTAGCGCCGCCCACGCCACCCGCAAGTGTGAGGTAATTCATGGGGCACACTCGCAGTCGGCGAATACACGCGTTGCCCTTTCCCCAGGCGCGCCTTCCATAGGGAAGACAGGGCTGTTGTAGAATGCCCTCGTGAAGCACACCTGTGCTTCATCAAATACCGGAGTCATCCTCATCCGCCCCAACAGAGCGCCCTGGATTCTTCCGGGTTTTGTCTGCTCACCGGAATCTTCTACTTCTCGATCCCAAACGTCGTAGGGCACGACGCGAAAAAGAGGCTTACCCGCCTTACCGATAATCGCATCTTCACCTTGCAGAACAAGTTCGCCAAGTCTCGATAGGTTTATTATGGGTTCATATATGCCAGTCTGCATCTTGTCCTCCGCCAGCGACCTTCCTCCAATTCTATCAACATTCTTGTGGCGGTTTCTAGCCTGCGCTGTGTTGTGAGGCGATTTAGCAAGCCAATACATACACCTTTCAGCCCCCTGTGTGGGAAAGTCAGGACGCTGCAAGCCACAACTGCCAAACGCTCGGATTGTTCTCCTACGGCTAACAGTCATCAAGCAGTGAAATCACCCTTAAAGGCTATGAT
>VXRI01000059.1:0-1298 GCA_009838595.1 Chloroflexota bacterium
TCGGTCACGCACCACGCGAACGGGCTGATGTTCGACACGCAAGGCAGGTTGTACGCGTGCTAAGGCGGCGCGCGGCGTGTCGTACTCTACGAGGCGGACGGATCTGCCACGGTGCTCGCAGACGGCTATGAAGGCAAGCGACTTAATGTGCCGAACGACCTTGCCATCGACCCAAACGGCAGCGTCTGGTTCACCGACCCGTTCTACGAAGGCGCGGGCGGCGAGTGGAGCAACGACCGCTCCAACAAAGACCTCGACCACGACTCAGTCTATCGACTGGACGAGCAGGAAGACGGCAGCTGGTCGATCACACGCGTAACTTTCGACACTACGCGGCCGAACGGACTGCTGTTCTCGCTCGACCACAAGACGCTGTATGTGGCGCAGTCCGGGCGCAACGCCGACGAGAAGCGCGAGCTGCGAGCGTATCCGGTGAACGACGACGGCAGTCTCGGCGATCACACCGTGCTGCACGACTTTGGCGCGCATCGTGGCATCGACGGGATGGTGCTGGACACCGAGGGCAACATCGTGGCGACAGCGGGCTTCGACGAGAGCGGGCCTGGTCCGATGATATATGTCTTCGCGCCCGACGGCGAAGTGATCGAAACGCACCGCACGCCCACCGACCGACCAACAAATTGCTCGTTCGGCGGCTCCGACCTGACCACGCTGTTCGTAACCACAGGCGGCGGCGATGTCTATATGGCGCACACCAACAGGCAAGGCAGGCTGCACTACCCGAGCGTGTAAGGTCAAACAGGTAAGCGATGAACGCGCATTCGGCTTGGGACATAGACGGGAAGGTTGAAGAACTGCTCGCGTCCCCGGCGGGATGCGCGTTCTTGATTGTACTTCAAGAGTCGGGAGTGAGCGCAGCTGACGCAGTTCACCCAGGAATAAGCCTGCAAGCGGCGTATCGCGCTATCGACGATCTGAGCATATGGAGGCATGACTTCCAAGAGACTGTGAAGTACGCGCTGCTGAACGGGCGAAAGGTGAGTAAGTTGGCGCACGCTATTTTGGAGTTGCCGGAGGTTGGATGGTGGTTCGCTCCGATGGATAGGACGACGCAGACATGGGCTGCAAGCAGACATGACGCGCCAACGCTCCCCAAGTTCAAGCCACCAATTCAAGCCACCAAGCGCCGAGCCGCTGAAATACTGGGAACAGCGCACGAACAAATCAGAGTCAGGCATTTACACCTGCACAAGTTTCGAGGGCAATAGTTCGTTCCTCACGGCTAGGGCAATAGTTCGTTCCTCACGGCTAGGGCAATAGTTCGTTCCTCACGGCTA
>VXRI01000059.1:1308-3451 GCA_009838595.1 Chloroflexota bacterium
CTAGGGCAATAGTTCGTTCCTCACGGCTAGGGCAATAGTTCGTTCCTCACGGCTAGGGCAATAGTTCGTTCCTCACGGCTATGGATATAAGCGATGTAAACGGGCCGAACGACTTGACCATGGAGTTCGAATTCCCCGTAAAGCAGTGGCAGTTGCGGGTGAGCTATGCGGCGCGCGTGTATGAGATTAACGGGCCGGCGGACTGGCATCGGCTCTGCGCGAAATATCCCGCTGGGTCGGCACGCGACGCCTCAGATCCGGCGGAATCGGATAATGCGGGATGGTCGCTGTATCCTCTGGCAACACTTCCGAGTGATTCCGCCGGACAAGACTTCGCGACGAACATGGATATCTGGCTGACGCCGAACTGGTCGGCAGTCGCCGCGGAATGGGACGGGGTGCATCTTACGCTGGGCGGGCTACTAACGGCAGAAAAGGTGCGGGTTGCGTCGGCGGCGGGGTGGTCTATGCTCAGGTTCTGCGATATGGAGCAGACTATGTGGCTGAATTGGGTGTTTGAAGATGTAGAGCGGCTGCCGGACGGCGATGCTATACCTCTGCCAGTTGAGTTGTATTTCCCATTTGCCGATTATTGGGCGTTCATGGATGCGGAGGGGAAGGACTACGGCGGAGCGATAGCGAGATATACTTTTCCCTTCCCTGACTGATAATCTCACACACACGCCGCAAATGGACTGACAAGCGCGTGTAGCCTATAATCCATGCGATACGGATATGACGGCTTTAGATACAACACGAAAAATAGGAGCGATTTACACATGGCAGACGAAATCATACGAATAGGACTCGTCGGCGCGGGCGGCAACACCACACTGCGCCATATACCGGGCTTTCAGGAAATCGACGGCGTTGAGATTGTCAGCGTGGCGAACCGCAGCCGCGCGTCCGGGCAACGCATCGCGGACCAGTACGGCTTGCCAGAGGTTTATGACAGCTGGGTTGACCTAATAGACGCGGACGACACGGACGCCATCTGCATAGGCACATGGCCGTACATGCATCGAGACATGGTGCTCGCCGCGCTGGAAAGCGACAAGCATGTAATGACAGAGGCGCGGATGTGCATGGATGCAGCGCAGGCTCGCGAGATGCTGGACGCGTCTCGGCTTGCTCCGCACTTGGTCGCGCAAATTGTCCCCTCGCCGATGACGCTGCGTGTGGACAACACTGTCAGGCAGCTCATCGCGGACGGCTATCTGGGCGATGTGCTGTCCGTGAACCTCGTGGTCAATGACAGGACGATGCATCCGGCAGGTTTCGTCGCGCCGGATGCGCCGTATCACTGGCGACACGACCGCGATTTCAGCGGCTACAACATCATGCAGATGGGCATCTGGTACGAGGCGATGATGCGCTGGGTCGGTCCCGCGCAGACAGTGCAGTCGCTAACTCGCGTACATGTGACGCGGCGCGACGACGGCGGCAACTCGAAGGTCATCACGATACCGGACCACATTGAAGTGTTGTGCGAGATGTACTCGGGACCGCTGCTGCACATCCGCATGAGCGCGATAACCGGGCATTCACCGCAGAACGGCGCGTGGCTGCACGGCACTGACGGCACGCTGTTCGTCGAATCCCCCGGCATGGCGCTGTACGGCGGCACTCGCAACGACAGCGAAATGTCTGAGATTGATATACCCGAAGAAAACCAGGGCTACTGGCGCGTTGAAGAAGAGTTCATCAACGCCATTCGCGGCGTCGAAGAGATAACGCACACCAACTTCGCCGACGGCGTGCGCTACATGGACTTTACGGAGGCGGTTACAATAAGCGCGCAGACCGGGGAGAAGGTGCAACTGCCACTATAGTGATATAGCAGTGATATAGCATCCTATGATTGATTAGGTGATCGATTAGGGCTTTCCCGTGCGTCTTGAAAGTTACGGGGAAGCCCTAATGTTATCGTCCGGGCAGATTATTCATATAGAAAAGTTATGCACACGAACATCCTCTCCCTGTTTTGCCCTGATGCTACTCGCCTGCGTCTTGCAAGATAGCGCGAGGAGATACATCCGTTGCTACGCCAGGCAACCACAGCGCATCCCACTCAATTGATTATGATTGCGCACAACAGTGGCAGCGCCAATTCAGAACAGACGGCAACAAGTTTCCATCAGCG
>VXRI01000105.1 GCA_009838595.1 Chloroflexota bacterium
ATCCTTGCCTTCCCCCAATAGGCTGACAAAGGGAAAGGACAATTGGAATGGCATTTTGTTAAGAGTGTCGATGTGAGAATGGACGATATGAATGCCTACTGCGCCACCCAGCCGCCGTCCACGACTACTTCGCTGCCGGTTATGTAGGATGATTCGTCGCTGGCTAGATATAGGACGGCGTTCGCTATTTCGCGCGGCTCGGCGAAGCGATTCAGCGGAATGCTCGATAGCATTCGCGCGTAGGCGTCCGGCGCGGCGCGGCGGCCTGCTGTCATGTCCGTTACCACCGGACCCGGATGCACCGAGTTCGCGCGGATGCCGTCCGGCGCGAACTGTATCGCTGTGGATTTCGTCAGGATACGAACCGCGCCCTTGGATGCGTGATATTGCGCGCTGGACATGTCCGTCGCCACGATACCCAACTGCGACGATATATTGATTATGGACCCGCCACCCACGTCTTGCATCGCCGGGATCGCCGCCTTCGTGCCGAGAAACACACCCTTGCCGTTGATGTCCATCACGCGCTCCCAGTCCTCGACGGCAGTGTCTTCTATCAAGCCGCCCATACCGCCGATGCCCGCGTTATTCACCAGGATGTCCAGCCTGCCAAAGCGCGATACCGTTGCCGCGATGGCGTCCTGCCAGTTGGCTTCGCGGGTTACATCAAGGTGGACGTAGAGACAGTCTCCACCGTTCTCGTTTATCTCGGCTTCGACCGCGCGCCCGTCGTCGTCGAGAATATCGCCGATAGCGACTTTTGCGCCCTCTTGGGCGAATAGGCGGGCTTCCTCCGCTCCCATGCCGCGCGCGCCGCCGCTGATGAATGCCACTTTGCCGTCGAGTCTGCCCATTGTGTCGCCTCCTTAATATGGTACGGTTTCGGTAGAGGGGTTACTGCCGTGTTCGTAGTGTATCATGGGCGCAGAAACTAACATTGATGGCCATGATGGGATGGACAGAATGGGCGGGAATGTGTGGGTGCAAGCGCAACAGCGGCAAAGAGAGAGACTTCCATGACAACGAAGACGCAATTGATGACAGCCGAAGAACTGTTCGCAATGCCTGATGACGGCTACCACCGCTACGAGCTGATACGGGGGGAACTGAACACAATGGCGCCATCAAGCCATACGCATGGCAAGCAAGCAAATCGCGTGAATCTGCGTATGGGCACTTATGTCGCAGACAATAATCTCGGTGAAACATACATAGCCGATACGGGTTTCGTGATTGAAAGAAATCCCGATACTGTGCTTGCGCCTGGTACATCTATTGTGCGGCGTGAGCGAACTGTTGGGGTTGATGATTCGGAAGTGTATTTCCCCGGTCCGCCCGACATTGCGGTAGAGGTTATCTCCACACACGACAGGCTCACCGAAATCACGGCGAAAGTCGCGCAGTACCTAGAAGCCGGCACGCTCATGGTTATCGTGGTGAATCCGCTCAATCGGACAGTACAGGTACACACACCCAGCGGTGTAATATCGCTCACCGAAGGCGACACGCTCGACGGCGGCGATGTTTTGCCGGGTTGGAACATGCCCGTCGCTGATATTTTCGAGTAGCGAATCAACATCGATAGGCAGGATGTTTGCAGTGCAGGCGCAACAGCGGCAAAGTGAGGGGTGCCATGACGACGAAGGCGCAATTGATGACAGCCGAGAAGTTGCTGGCTATGCCGGATGACGGCTATCGCTATGAGTTGATACGGGGGGAGTTGATACGAATGGCACCTGCAGGACATGCTCACGGCAGGGAAGGCAATAGAGTGAACCGAACTCTGTCCAACCATGTCTTCGATAACGAACTGGGGGAAACTTATCTTGCCGAGACCGGCTTTGTGATTGAAAGAAATCCCGACACTGTGCTTGCGCCCGATGTTGCTTTTGTGCGGAAGGAACGCGAAGAAGCGGCAAGAGATGTTTCGGGCTACTTCCCCGGTCCGCCCGACATTGCGGTAGAGGTTATCTCCATACACGACAGGCTCACCGAAATCACGGCGAAAGTCGCGCTGTACCTAGAAGCCGGCACGCTCATGGTTATCGTGGTGAATCCGCGCAATCGGACAGTACAGGTTCACACGCCCGACGGCGTAACCGCGCTCACCGAAGGCGACACGCTCGACGGCGGCGATGTTTTGCCGGGCTGGAACATGCCCGTCGCGGATATTTTCGGCAAATAACTTACATCGATGAACGGTATGGATAGGTCACCGCCGAGGGCAATTGACGCTGTGCGGCGGACTTTGTAGCATGCGCTGAAATCTCTAATTTGCGCGCGATTGTGGAGGTGATATTATGGGCAAGCAAGATACCGAACTTATGGCGCACCTGATGCGGCGCGCGGGCTTCGGCGCGACTCGCGACGAGATTGAAGAGCGCGTGCAACACGGCTACGCAACGACCGTCGATAAGCTGCTAGACCCCGGCGATGCGCAGTGGCTCGGCTCCTTTATCGTGCGGCGCTTCGACTTGGAAGCGTCCGGGATGATCAACTATCCCGGCGCAGCGCGAAAATGGCTGTATCGCATGGTTACATCCACCGCGCCGCTGCAGGAGAAAATGACGCTCTTCTGGCACGGCATCTTCGCCACAGGCATGCCGAAAGTTGTCGTTGGCAAGGTGCTGTCCGATCAGGTGGAAATGTTCCGGCGATACGGCATGGGCAAGTTCGACCGGCTGCTGCTAGAACTCGCTAAGAACCCGGCGATGATTGTCTGGCTGGATAATCAGGACAACCACAAAGACGCCATTAACGAAAACTGGGGACGCGAACTGCTCGAACTGTTCTCCATGGGCGTGGGCAACTACTCGGAGCAAGACATCAAGGAGTGCGCGAGAGCGTTCACCGGCTGGACAATCGGCAACACCGAGTACATGATGGTGCGCGCCGAACGCGATTCGGACTGGCCATACGGCAGGATCGACTACTACTTCGAGTATCGGGCAGAAGACCACGACGAAGGCGAAAAGACATTCCTCGGGCAGACGGGCAACTTCGACGGCGAAGACATCATCGACATCATCTGCCGTCAGGAAGCCACCGCCCGTTTCATTGCGCGGCACCTGTATCACTTCTTCGTTGCGGATGAACCGCCCGTGCCGTCTTGGCCCTACACCCCGCCGCGCGACGAACACGCCATCGACACGCTTGCTCAAGCGTACTTCGACAGCGACTACGACATCACCGAGATGCTGCGCGTGCTGTTCAACTCGGACTTCTTCAAGGCGGAGAACGCACGCTACGAAAAGGTCAAGGGACCGGCGGAGTTCGCCGTTGGCATACTGCGAATGACGCGCGAGTTCGAGATACCGAACCGCGAGATGATAAACAGGTTCCGACAGATAAACTGGATGGGGCAGGAGTTGAACAACCCGCCAAGCGTGGAAGGTTGGCACCAAGGGCTGGAGTGGATAGACACCGGCACGCTGATGGAGCGCATCAACT
>VXRI01000258.1:0-512 GCA_009838595.1 Chloroflexota bacterium
GTCATTCCTGTGAAAGTAGGAATCCAGTGCTTGCAAACGGTGTCAATGAGACAGAAATGGCTATATTGTGAGGATATGGGTTCCCGTTTTCACGGGAATATCACACATGTCAACAGAGCCTAGGTAGAAGAAAGCGATTCCGCCAATTCTAGCAGTGCCTCTGCTCGCTTGACGACTGGCACATCAACCACCCTGCCGTCCAGTGAAGTCGAGCCGCGTCCTACGCTCTCTGCCTCTCGGTACGCCTCTACGACGCGGCGCGCCTGCTCTATCTCGGCTGCGGACGGCGAGAATATCTGGTTGATGATATCGACCTGCGCCGGGTGGATGGCGAACTTGCCCTTGAAGCCGTATTGCTTCGCCACCTGAGCGTTATCGCGCAATCCGTCCGGATCGCGGAAACCGAAGTACGGCGTGTCGAGCGCAAGCACATCGGCCGCGCGCGGCGGCCCCGCCGAGATGTTTAGCGACAAATATTTATAAGTCAACGACTACAGAGACGTATACAAAAA
>VXRI01000258.1:522-3431 GCA_009838595.1 Chloroflexota bacterium
TTCTGCCCCCCACCCCGCTGCTTCCCCGCTCACCCGTGCGCGCCCCCCCAAAAATTTGTGGGGTGCGGCTCCCCACCCCCCCGGGGCGCGGCGCGCCGCCACCGCGATGCTGTTTCGCGCAAAGTATGTCTCAGTCTCCGACTCAGTGCGCTCGATGCCCATGTCGTTCGTAAAATCTTCCGCGCCAAACGCCACACCCATGATGCGTGGTGAAGCAGTGCATATGGCGTACAGGTTCACTATCGCCTGCGCGGTCTCAATCCATGGCACAAGACTTATGCTGCCGACTTCCAAGCCAGCAGCGCGTTCCAGTGATTCCAGTTTGCCGCTGATAGTATCGATGTCTTCGGGTGTGTATATCTTGCCAACGGATACACCGGAGATATGCTCGCCTACCACGGCCGTCAGATCGTCGTCCAGCAATCCTGCTTCCAGCGAGTTTACGCGGGGAATAACGAGCGCGCCGGACGCCGACAGCTGCGCGAGATATGACGCCGTAACCGTACGCGCGTTAGCCTTCTCATCATCCGGCACAGAGTCTTCCATGTCCGGTATGAATGCGTCGGGCTTCAACCCGGACGCGCGTTCCAGCATGCGTGGCTGGTTGCCCGGCACGAATAGCAGGCTTCTCAAAATAGTCATTCAATTTCCTCCCACAGTCCCTATCCCTATCCCGACATTGGTCAGGCGACATAAAATACGACAACGACATGCCCGTATTTGTTCTTGCTGATATACTTGAACGGCAACACGCCGCACCAAGCCTGTCAAACCATGTTAGCCTGCCGCACGGAGAACGCAAGTATGAACGAGGTCCCGCGCATCGAAGTCATCGGCATCACCGGCATTCCGGAGATTACCGGCGGCGAATCGTTAGGCAGTCTAATTTCGAACGCAGCGCACACGCAAGACACACCGCTTGAGTCCAGCGATGTTCTTGTTGTTACACAGAAGATTATCTCCAAGGCAGAACACCGGCTCATAGACTTGAACAGGATTGAGCCATCGCCACTCGCGGTGAATTTCGCCGCCGAGACACACAAAGACGCCCGCCTCGTAGAGCTTGTACTGCGCGAGAGCCGCGCAGTAATTCGGATGGAATCGGAGCGCGGCATCATCATCAGCGAGACACGACAAGGCTTTGTGTGCGCGAACGCCGGCATCGACGCGTCAAATGTGCCGGGCGAGGATGTTGTTTGCCTATTGCCCGAAGACTCCGACCGCTCCGCGCGTAAAATACGCGATGAAATTGCGAGTGTAACGGGCGGCGTTGATGTAGCGGTGGTCGTATCGGACACATTCGGGCGAGCTTGGCGAGATGGGCATGCGAACATTGCCATCGGCGTAGCGGGCATGAACCCGGTAAAGGACTATCGCGGCACTTACGACGTGAACGGGATGGAACTGAAGGTAACAACCATCGCCGCAGCAGACGAACTCGCCGCAGCAGCCGAGCTCGCGATGGCAAAGGCGATCCAAGTGCCAGTCGCCCTAATTCGCGGCTACGACTACGAACCGATGCAAGACGCCACCATCGCGCCGCTAATCCGCGAACGATCTAAGGACATGTTCAGGTAGCCAAGCGCGTTCACATCGCTAATCCCCACTTTACCGACACGCTCATCTAATGCGAATAATCCGGCGAATACCTTCGCCCTTTACCGGGAACTTAGGATGGCATGAATTTGCCTCCAACAATGTTGCCAAAGCAGAACATCTGTGGACCGCAAGCATTGAAGGCGCAACAATCCACTGTCCACGCAGCCTTACACGGGCCACTCCTCCATACGCCATGCCGCGTCCCAGAACATGTACTCATACTTGCTGCCAACCCGAAATGCTTCGCGCATGCGTTCGACTTCTTCTTCGACGCAGTCGGTTGCTATTCGGTCGATGAAATCGCGCATCCATGCGGCTAGTTCCGCGAACTCTGGCGAGTTGTACATCTCAATCCAGTTGGCATATAGCGGCGCGTTTTTGGGCAAGCCGCGGCCGTACAGCATTTGTCCTATCTCGCTGTAGCCCCACATGCAGGGCAGTATCGCACTCGAAATTTCGCCTACGCTGCTGCGGTGCGCAATCTGCAAGAGGTGGCGCGTATATGCGTGCGTGGTCGGCGATGCTTGTGTCGCCAGCAGTTCTTCCTCGCTGATGCCGAATTCTTTGCAGGAACTCACATGCAGCGCCATTTCGGTGTTGAGCGTCTCGTCAAGTAGCTTAGCGAACCAGCCCATATCGCCCACATTGGGCGTCTTGGCGGCGGCAAGCGCAATCACGCGACAAAAATCGATGAGGTAAATGTAATCCTGCCGCATGTAATACTGAAACTTCGCCAGTTCCAGCGTACCATCACCGATGCCACTGACGAGCGGATGATTGTGCTCCGCGTCCCAAATATCGGCGCACTCCCGCCGAAGGTCATCCGTAAACCCCATAACTCCCTCTCAAATCCTGTTCATCCCGCTAGGCTCCGTGCCTATTATCACGCGAATTTTCGGAGCGTTCGTCATTTTCATTGCCGCCATCCTCACCCGATTTTTCGAAGTCCGTGCCGCCAATGCAACGACAAGGCTATCGGTCATGTTAGCGGCGCAGCATCCTGGCGCATTAGTTCCCCGCCCGCTCTACGGTAATGCGTGTTCCCGAGCGGACTCGTTTCAGCACGGTGGCATCACCTTCGATGCTGCCTAGCGGATTAACTGCGCTCGCCGCCCGTATTTCGTCGCCTCTGCTCGCCGGCGTACGCCCGAAGAACAGACACAGCGCCTGACCCGGCGGCCAGTACGCCACCGCGCCCATCTCTACGATCTCGTTTCCGCCGTCTTCATCTACCGCATTCACCGCGAAACGGACCAAAATCTCGTCACCCCAGGTGTTGCCGGACGCCTCCAATGGTAGCGCTTCCCATA
>VXRI01000384.1 GCA_009838595.1 Chloroflexota bacterium
TACGAGTTCACATCGTCATCAGCAAGCCGCAATGTGGAAGAATTCAAGTCGAGTGGTCTGCTAGCCCCGCAACCGGGGATGAACGGCATCCCCCGCGCCGCCACACGCGAAATAGAGCGCCTGTTCGTCGAAATAGAATCCGGATCGCCCGTAGGCAACCCAGACATCCTAAAGCGCGAACTAGATAGATGGGGACTGTTCGACTTCTACGAAGACCGTTTCCTTGCGATATTCAGGCGCATGGGGCTATAAGCGTCAGGTATTCACCTGCTTGTTGATGGGCGAGATTATATGAGAGGCTAGGGCTGGGGTGTAGTGCCTATTCCACGCAAAATCCATCCGACCGCCAATCCACTCTACGCCCGCAATTGCCAAATCGCCTACAATCCGAACTCCGCCAATTCGACATGCCTACGCTCCGCCGCAGATCGATATGCGGCCAGCACGATTGCGAGATCCTTAATCGCCTCGTCGCCGTCCATCAGCGGTGAGCGGCCTTGTTGGATGCTGTCGCGGAACTCGCGCACCATATCGCGGACGCCCCTGTGCGCTGCCGGCAAGCGCACGTTGCGCTTGACCAGCGTGTTCTCGAAAGTGATTTCGCTGCCGTAAGGCTCGAATTCGATGTAACCCTTGCTACCCGTAATGCTCACCAGATTGCGCTCGCTCATTTTGGAAGTGGCGCGAGAGAAGTTGAACACCGCCACCGCGTTGTCGGGCAGATAGGCAATCATCACCAAGCCGTCCTCGCCGCCCGACCCGCGATGCACCTTCGGCGGCTCGGCGGCGTAAACCTGCGTGGGCATGCCGCCCAGATTGAGGATGATGTCGATGAAGTGGATGCCCGCGTCAATGAACGACCCGCCGCCCGTCAGGCCCGCATCGAAGCGCCAGTCCGTCGATGGCGGACGGAACGCTTCGACCTTGATGTCTATCAGCCGCAGTGTTCCGATGCTGCCGAGCGTGCTGGTCTCGACCATGGACTTCGCTCGCCTCGCCGTGTGCAGAAATCGATAGTTCTCCGCGACCATGAGATTCAAGCTCGCGTCCTGAGCCGTGCGAACGAGCGCCTGCGCCTCTTCGACGGTGCGCGCGACCGGCTTCTCCATGAGTATGTGCTTGCCATGCCGCGCCGCGAGCCGCGCGTTGTCGAGATGGACATGGTGTGGCGTGAAGAAGTATGCCGCCTGCACGCGTGAATCTGCCAGAGCCTCTTCGTAGCCGCCGAAGTAGTCCACGCCACCGAACCGCTCGCAGTAATCCTTCGCCTTCGCCAGATCCCGGCTGGCAAAATAGAAGTCGAACTCGTCCGTCATATCGTGGATTTCGTCTAGCACAGTGTTTGCATACCCACCGCACCCGACAACGCAGAGTGCAAGTTTCATGTTCGTCTCCTTATGCCCCACACCCGCCAAAGCAAGGCTGGCACAATCATCGTTCAAACTGTCCCTTCCCCTTGATGGGCTTAACAGGGGGATATGTTTGCTGTTGCACCGTTATCCGTAGGGAAACCTGGGCGGTCGCCCCTACCGTTGTTGCGCCCCTTCAGTCAGTCTCAAAGTTGATATACCCCAATCAGCCCTGTATGGGGTAAGGCAATTCATCCGCAAGGCAACGCTGCGTTACAATATACAGCAATATGGATTCCATAAGTCTTTTATCAAAAAACTAAACGGATTGGTACGGATTACTGTGGAAGAATCAGCGCAAGTAGGTTGGTGGCAGCGTTTCATTCGGTCAGTCGCTGTCATCCCGCGCCGCCCGCTTTCATTTCGCGCATTGAAGCGGCTGTTATCGCGCATTCTGACAATCGCGCTCATATCGTTCACACTGCTGACGGTGGCGGACGCGCGCCACTTCAACCCTGCGCAGCGCGAAGGCGCGCCATATCGGTTCAACATTACGCAGTGGGAGCTGAGCAACGCGCCGAATAAGTGGCTGTACAAAGCGGGCAGCATACTGCGCGGACAAGGCTCGGCGGCACGAGAGCAGGATACGCGCGACTATTTCGCCATGAATGTCGAGATGTCGCACATACGTGGCGGCTTGAGGTTCGCTGCGGCGCAAGATTTGCGCGACGAGACGGCAAAGTATCAGACACTGCTAGACGAATATGAGGCGCGCGCTGATGCGCTTTCTCGCGGCGCGGAAGAGACGATAGAGTCGTACATCAGCAAGGTGCTCGTGGACGAAGGGATAGCCGTGTTTGGCGATGTGCTGCTGCCGCCGGTCGATGTGCGCCTTACGCAGCCGCCAAAGCTGCTGATTGTCTCGCCGCGCGATAAGATAGACCGCAAGCATGAGATTCTCGTCCAGCAAGAAGTAACGCTGTCCGAGCGCGAGGACATGGAAGAGCGAATACTGCTCGCCGACGACATGTCCGCGCTTGTAGAAGACATCGGCGGACTTGCGACATACCCCGCGTCCGTGGCGAACGGCAACGCGATGCGCTGGACGATGCAGGCAGCCGCTCACGAATGGCTGCACCACTATTTCTTCTTCCAGCCGCTCGGATGGCACATGTTCGACAACGGCGATATGATACAGCTCAATGAGACTATTGCGAATGTCTTGGGCAAGGAAATCGGCGAGCGCGTGTACGCTGCGATGGAACGCGATTCGCTGGTGCCGCAGCAAGCGCAGCAGGCTGCGGCATCGAACGGCGTGGAACAACCGCCGTTCGATTTCGCCGCGGAGATGCGGCAGACGCGCGAAAAAGTGGACGCCATGCTCGCGGACGGCAGAATAGAAGACGCGGAGGCGTATATGGAAGAGCGCCGGCACCTGTTTCTGGCAAACGGCTATCCCATCCGCAAACTCAACCAGGCATACTTCGCGTTCTATGGCACTTACGCCGACTTGCCCGCCGCCGTCAGCCCCGTCGGCGATCAAGTAATGCGCTTCCGCGAACGGGTGCCGGACCTCGGAGACTTCATCCGCGCCGTGTCCGAATTTTCCAGCTACGACGAGTTTGTAAACGCGCTGGAAGAACTGGAAGCGGCGAACTCGGGCTAACGATATATTATGAAGGATAAGCAGACTGGCATAGTCGAGCATCATCCTGTAATCCTGATATATTTCACCGGCGCAAAGACGATTTCACAAATCCTGTTGCCCGCCGTATCAGTCATTCTTGCGCCTCTCCCATCGTCAATTCCGCGCAAGAGGGAATCCAGAAATCGTTATCTGCGAACCTGTCTCCGATTTGAGATTTCTTACTCCGCTTGAAATGACGGGGATAAATCGCATTTGTGAAATCGTCTCGCGCAATCTGTTTGCCCGCGCATTCGCGAAATGTGTTAACATCATGAGTAGGTCAGTCATTAGTAGTCTGTGATGTGAATTGTATAGACAAGACGAGCCTGAAGTAAACATAGGACAGATTCTGTAAAAAATCCTCTCATTAAACCCGTTCAAGAGTGGCGGCTA
>VXRI01000107.1 GCA_009838595.1 Chloroflexota bacterium
CGCACAGCACTCCCATAAGCATCTCGCGCTCGTCCGGCAGGTCGCGCTCGCGGGCTTCTTCTTTGGGCAGATAGACGCTGCCGATTTCGTAGATTCGGATGCCTTCAACTTGCGACACGCGGCGGTTGTTGGCGAGCGTGTTCAGCACGCTGGCGCGCAGGCTGGTGCGCAGCAATGTGAACTCGCTGCTCATCGGGTTGGCGATGCGAATTGCGTCGGTCTCGCCGGCTGCGACTCCGACGCGCTCAAGCATGTTCTCACTGACTAGCGAGTACGATATAGTCTCGCGCATGCCCGTGGTGGTCAGAATGTCTTTGACAAGCTCTCGAAGTACGCGCTGCGCTTGTGGTTGTCCGTGCGGTATGGGCGTGGAAATCATCGTTGTCGGGATGCTTTCGTAGCCGATGATGCGCGCCAATTCTTCCACGATGTCGTCTTCGATGGTGATGTCGGAGCGCCAGTACGGCGGCTGCATAAACACCATGTTGTTGGTCTCTGGCGCGCCGCCCACGGAGAACGCGTCCATGGTGGGCATGATACTCTCCGGCTCGCGGTCGCGCCGGAAGCCTAGCGCTTCAAGCGTGCGTTCGATGCGCTCCATCGTGTAGTCCACGCCGAGCACTTGGCGGATGCGCTGCCGGCTGATTTGCACGGACGGCATTGGCTCTCCGTCCGGGTAGATGTCTAGGATGCCCTTGGACGCGGTGCCGTACGCGAGTTGAATCATCATCTGTGTTGCGCGGCGCAGCGCAAGAGGCGCAAGTTCAGGGCGAATGCCGCGTTCGAAGCGATACGACGCCTCGCTGTCCATGCGCGTTGCGAGCCGTGTGCGTCGCGTGTTGATGGCGTGGAAGTTCGCCGATTCCAGCAGCACGGTGGTTGTGGATTCGTCGATCTCGGTGTTCGCGCCGCCCATCACGCCTGCAAGTCCGATGGCGTCCTGCGTGTCCGCGATGACGAGCATCGGCGGTTGTAGCACGCGGGTAGCGCCGTCCAATGTTTCCAGCGTCTCGTCGGGACGGGCAGAGCGCACGATGATGGTGTTGTCGCGCACCTTGCCGAAATCGAACGCGTGCAGCGGCTGCCCGTACTCAAGCATCACGTAGTTCGTAATGTCCACGATGTTATTGATAGGGCGCAAGCCAGCCTTCGTCAGCGCGTCCTGCATCCACTGCGGCGATTCGGCTATATGAATGCCGTGAATCAGCGTCGCGGTGTAGCGGAAGCACAAGTTGGGATCGGCGATTTCGACTTTCGCCAGCGATTCGATGGGTGTGTCGTCCTCCGGATACGACAGGTCTGGATGCGTTACGGATGCGCCGGTGAGCGCCGCTACTTCGTGCGCGATACCGAGAATGGACAGGCAGTCGGGGCGGTTGGGAGTAACATCGATGTCCAACACGGCATCGCCGATGTACTCGACGAGCGGCATCCCAACGGGCGCGTCGTCGTCGAGCACGAGTATGCCTTCGTGGTCGTCGCCAAGCCCTAGTTCGAGCACGGAGCAGACCATTCCGGACGAGCGCACGCCGCGAATGGTGGCAGCCCGCAGCGCCTCCGTCTTGCCGGATCTCGGGCTGAAGAGCATCGCGCCTTCCTTGGCGAATGCGACCTTCTGACCCGCGGCGACATTCGGCGCGCCGCATACGACCGTGGCGGTCTCGCCGCCGATATCCACGGTGGGCAGGCGCAGGCGATCGGCATTGGGATGCGGGTCCACACTGAGCACCTGCCCGACGACAAGCCGTTCAGGGTCAAGCGCCGTGCCGACAATCTCCACATCGCCAACTTCATTGCCCGCCATCGTAAGGCGGTGCGCCAATTCGTGTGCCGGAATATCACAAGGGACATAGTTCTTGAGCCAAGACAGGGGTACGCGCATGGGTGATGTTCCTTAGTTAGTCTGTATGTCGGTCAGCGGTGGGAAGGGTCAAGATGAGTCGTTGTTCTGCTGGCGGGTAAGTTGCGCTTCGAGTTCGAAGATGCGCTGTTCAGCGGCTTCGCGGGCTGCTCGCTCGGCTTGGAGCGCATCTTGCGCTTCCTGATAGTACATCAACCACTCGCCGCCCACAGGATCGTACGGCCTCAGCTCCAACTCATCGCGCACGCAGATGTCGAGATTCAGCACATCGCTGCGTCCGCGCAGTGTCCCGTCTTCGTCAGTAACTTCAATGGGGTGATACTCGCCATTCACCAGACGTTCGCCTATGAGTACCGGATTGATGCATTCGCCGGTGGGGTCGAAGCGCCAATACTCATCCACGCCTATGCGCGCGTATATGTCTCGCTTGCCGCTTGCGTCCCAGTGCCAAGTGCTTTCGGACGCTATCTCCAAGACGAAGTTGGGCTGCCTGCCGCCCTCACGCCAAGTGAGCCATGAATTACGCTTATGATTGTCCAACGCTCCAAACACCACAAACACATCCGGAGCGATGACGGAGCGCGGGTCGTTCATTCGGTAGTACACGAACATGTCGCCTTGTGCATAGACATCATCACAGTCGCTGAAATGTGCCTTCAACGCGGCGACGGCGTAGGTAAGTGGCTCATACTGATATTCGGTTTCCGCCAAAGGTTCATCATCCTCGCAAGGATATTCTATTGTGGGATCTTCATGTTCGGCTTGTAGTTTTGAGACGCTATTTCCGAAAGGCTGTGCGACCATAGACCACCTCCGGGCGCGTGGACAGCGCCGAATAAATCTGTCGTTAGTATAGCATTCGCGCTAGAACTGACTTAGGAAGCGCAGGTCGTTGGAGTAGAATAAGCGTATGTCTTCGATGCCGTACTTTAGCATTGAAATGCGCTCGGGGCCCATGCCGAATGCGAAGCCGGTGTATATCTGCGGGTCCAACCCCACGCCTTCAAGCACTTTGGGATGCACCATGCCCGCGCCTAGGATTTCTATCCAGTCTTCGTCGCGGTTGATGGGACGCTTGCCGGTCTGCGGGTCTTTGAAGTTGGAAATGGACATATCCACGCCCGGTTCGACGAAGGGGAAGTAGTCGCAACGGAAGCGCACCTGCCGTTCTTCGCCGAATATGCGGCGCGCGAATTCGTACAGCGTGCCCTTGAGGTCGGCGAAGGTGATGCCGCGGTCAACTGCCAAGCCTTCGACCTGATAGAAGTGCCATTCGTGAGTGGCGTCGGTGGCTTCGTATCGGTAGCACTTGCCCGGCACGACGACACGGATGGGCGGCTTGCGCTGTTGCATCGTGCGAATCTGCATCGGAGAGGTCTGGGTGCGCATGAGCATGGGGTAGTCGCCGTCTTCGTCAGGTTGGTCAACCCACAGCGTCGCCCACATATCGCGCGCCGCGTGCCCTCTGGGGATGTTGAGCATCTCGAAATTGTACAGGTCCCACTCGACTTCGGGACCTTCGACGACATCGAAGCCCTTAGAGCCGCATGCGTCGCAAAT
>VXRI01000416.1 GCA_009838595.1 Chloroflexota bacterium
TGTCAGTTCCAGCCTGCGCTCAATGGGCTGATAAGGGTCGGTGACGCTGCTCATGTATATGAGACTCTCGTTGTTCGGTTTCCAATTACCGTTTTTGTCCTTGTGCCTGCCCTTTATCTTCTTTCGCATCAGGTCTATTGCATTGTCTTTGACACGAACCCACTTGCCCCATTTATCGCGCTCTTCGGTGGTGGTGCTGAAGAAGGCGGCGTAGCAGTATGAACAGCCAAACGAGCAGCCGCTGTACGGGTTTAGCGTGAAGTCGTAGGTGTCCATGAAGCCGGTGGCGCGGTTCAGCATCGCGCTTGCGTAGGCGTAGGACACGGTGGTGTCGCCGATGCGAGAAGGGCGTGCCATTGCAGACTTATCTGTGGCGGTGGGATCGAATAGCGTAGGCTGCTTGGGTTTAGTTGTCATGACTGTCACCACGGCAAATCGTCGGCGTCCGTCGGCTCAGAATATTTGGTATGAATCATAAATGCTGCTTCAGGCCATTCCCAAGTAACAGGACGGTTCAAATAGTGATGGTTTATCTGAAGCGCAGTGTTTAAATTTATTCGCCATTGAGTTATTTCAGGCAACATACCTCTGAATTGCGACTCAATCGTCAGTTCGGGCAGGTAGTATTCGGCGTAATCGATAAAATCCCACACTTCTCTTATAAGGTAATCTTTTGAGGAGTGCGTAGTTGCAAAGCAAATATCAGGATTGAGTCTATCCACTATGGAGTTTAGCCACCTCTGCACATTGTCTCTATTATCGTCGTAAACTGCGTGCAACGCGCCAAGCCAGCACTCACTTTGCCAAGCTGTTGCCCAGGCGGTATTGCTGTTCACGCCAATCATTGATGGAAGGTTTGTTAACAGGATTATCTGTGGATTTATTATCTCACATGCCAAACTCACATATCGGAGGTTGGAGTCTTTGCTCGCTTCAATCTTGAACTGCTCCCATATCTTCTGCCCCATCTCAACCATGGCTTGACTGGTGTCGAGTGAATCTATCCTGATTTCAGATATTGACTGCATTTCTTCTAATGCATCTGCGGTTGCTAATGCAACCCCAAACTGCATAGCAAGAGCGCCACAACCATAATCAAGGACGCGCAACCTGTCGCTTACTATGGCAGTTGACTTAATCATACTGTATGCGAGGTTTATCTGAGATGGCTGATACCAATGATAGAACAATGCGACCCAATCACCGTAATCAGGTATGTTGCCTGACTGCAATTTACCGAGTGAATTGAGTGCGTTCTTGGTTATGTCCGCTACTTGTTCGCGGAGCAACCTATACGATAGGCGATTATATTCCCGTATCGCAACAGTCGTGAGCGCATTGTCAAGTGCCTTCATCACAGATTGTTTGGTCTGCTCATCCATTTATTCTCGCCCTCCGAGCAAATAGGATTTGTTGAGCATTGTAGCACAAATATGCTTGTGCAAACTGGCATAAATATGCCTATTCCGTGATATTATATCAAGTACCACATATCCGCTTCTGACACCTGATTTCCGAAACCTGACGACTGCTTGCCACATGAACATTTTCTTCGACGTCGACTACACCATTATGGGCGCAGACGGCAGCCTGCGTCGCAATACTGCGGAGACATTCGGCAAGCTAGTGTCAGACGGGCACAAGGTCTATGTCTGGTCGGGCGTTGGTGTCCGCACTGCGGAAGTGCGCCGCTTCGGGCTTGCGGATTATGTTACGAAGGTCTTTCAGAAGCCGCTTGAAGACTTCGACGCCGCGCTGCCCGGACTTGGCGTATTCACGCCGCCTGACTTCATCATAGACGACCATCCGGAAATTGTGCGGCACTTCGGTGGCTTCATCTGCCGACCGTATTACTTTCGCAACAACAAGGACACCGAGATGGACGAAATATATCAGACGATATGCGATGTCTCCGAGCGAGGCAGCTCCGAGCATAAGGCATATCGCAGTGGAAAGTGGCGCGCGCAGGAAAACGGATAATGCCGATACGACAGCTTCCGGACAAAGTTTCATCCATGATCGCCGCAGGCGAGGTCATCGAACGCCCCGCCTCGGTCGTAAAAGAACTTGTGGAGAACGCGCTCGACGCGGGCGCAAGCGAAATCTCTGTGGAGGCGCATGGCGGCGGCGTGGAGCAGATTCGCGTCGCGGACAACGGACATGGCATCCCGCACGACGAGGTCGAGTTAGCGTTTCAGCGCTTCGCCACTAGCAAGCTGACGGACGCTTCGGACCTAGACGCCATCCCTACGCTAGGCTTCCGCGGCGAGGCGCTGCCCAGCATCGCGTCGGTCGCTCGCGTCTCTGTTGTAACGCGGCATGCGAATGAAGAATCCGGCACGCGCCTTGACTTGGATGAAGGGCGAGTCGTGGACAAGCAGCGTCAGGGAGCGTCAACCGGCACGGTGATGACGGTTCGCCAGCTCTTCCGAAATGTGCCGGCGCGCCGCAAGTTCCTTCGCGCCGCCACCACGGAGGCGTCTCATATTCAAAATTTGGTGACGCGCTACGCCCTCGCGTACCCTGAAGTGCGCTTTGCCCTTAAATCGAACGGCAGGTCGCTGCAAACGCCGGGAAGTGGCAGCCTACGAGAAGCGGTTGCGGCGATTAACGGTTTGAATGTCGCCGAAGCGATGCTCGATATCGAGTCGGCGGACGGCGAATTGCAAGCTCATAGCCTTTGCGCCGTGAGCGGCATGGTAAGCCAGCCCAATTTGAACAGGGCGAATCGCGGCTATATGAGCTTCTTCGTCAACCGTCGTTGGGTGCAAAGCCGCATGCTAGGCTACGCGCTGGAGCGAGCGTATCACGGCTTCTTGATGGAACGCCGATACCCGATGGCGGTCGTCAACATCGTGCTGGACTACGATATGGTAGATGTGAATGTGCATCCGTCCAAGACCGAAGTGCGCTTCCGCAACGGCGACAGGGTATTCTCTGCGATACAGCGCGCCGTTCGCGGCACGCTGGCGATACATTCTCCTGTACCGGAGATTCGCCGAGTCGGTCAGTCTTATCCACCGGCTTCATATCCGTATCCGGCAGAGCAGAGCCGGTCGAATCGCCATTTTTGGCCTATTGAGCCATTCGAGCGCGCACCCGATGGCATAGAGCGGAGGGACGACGGGGTCGCGCCGCCCGATGTTTCCGTGAACGAGACAGATTCGGCGCTAACGCCCAGACAGGCGCTCCCGGTGTTGCGCGTTCTGGGACAGGTGCAATCCACCTACATCGTGGCTGAGGGTCCGGACGGCTTGTATCTCATCGATCAGCATGCGGCGCACGAGCGCGTGATGTATGAGCGCATTAAGGCAGACGCGGCAGCCAGCGAGCCGCAATCGCAGAGCCTCATGGAGCCACTCACGGTCGAGCTGGATCCGAAGCAGCAGGAATTAGCGCAGACGCACATGCAGTTAT
>VXRI01000323.1 GCA_009838595.1 Chloroflexota bacterium
CTCCACCACCGGCGGCAGCGTCATCGACAACGCGCAACCGATATGCTCCGTCAGCGCGGCGGTCAACCTAGCGCTCGCGCACAATGGCAATGTCATCAACGCCATCGAGCTGAAGGAAGACCTCGCTGACTGGGGGGTGGAGTTCCACGGCAGCAACGACTCGGAGATTATCGCGCACCTATTAGCGCACGCGCCGGGTCTGAACTGGCAGGAACGCATTGCATACTGCATGCGCAGGCTAAAGGGCGCGTACTCGCTCACGGTGATGACACCTACCGAACTCATCGGTATTCGCGATCCTCTTGGCGTGCGGCCCTTGTGCATCGGCAGGCTCAGCGGCGGGTGGGTGCTAGCGTCCGAATCGTGCGCGCTCGACCACATCGGCGCGGACTTCGTGCGCGATGTGAGACCGGGTGAGGCGGTGCTCATCGATGCGGACGGACTCCGTACCATCTACAAGCGCGCGCCGGACAACGGCAGGATCTCGGCCGGATGCGTGTTCGAGTACATATACTTCGCACGACCGGACAGCACTATCGAAGGCAGGCTGGTGCATTCCTCTCGCGCCGCAATGGGTGCCGCGCTGTCCGCAGAGTATCCGACTGACGCAGACCTCGTCATCGGTGTGCCGGACTCCGCCATCGCAGCGGCTGTTGGTTATTCGCAGGCGTCAGGCATCCCATACGCCGAAGGGCTGGTGAAGAATCGATATGTCGGGCGCACATTCATTCAGCCCGACCAGTCGCTTCGCGACCTTGGCGTGCGGTTGAAGCTGAATGTGCTGCCGGAGATAATCAGTGGCAAGCGCATCGTCGTGGTGGATGACAGCATAGTGCGCGGCACGACCACGCCGCATGTGGTCAGCCTGCTGAGGCGAGGCGGCGCGCGTGAGGTGCATCTGCGAATCTGCGCTCCGCCGATAGTGTCGCCCTGCCACTTCGGTGTGGACATGGCGACTCGCCCGGAGCTTATCGCCGCCAACATGAGTGTTGAAGACATCCGCGACTACGTTGGCGCGGACTCGCTAGGCTTTCTCAGCCACGAGTCGCTGGTGGACGCCGTGGGCTTGCAGCGAAACACACTCTGCATGGCATGCTTCACCGGCGAATATCCCATCCCCGTGCAGCTAGAAATGGACAAGCTGGCGCTTGAGGCGTAGCGGTGATGCGTCTTGGCGTCCTAGCATCCGGCAGCGGAACGAACTTGCAGGCTATCATTGATGCATGTAAGCGCGGCGAACTGAATGCGGATGTTTGCGTTGTCATCAGCAACAACTCCGGCTCGCGGGCGCTCGAACGCGCTCAAAGCGAAGGGATACCCGCGTATCACATCAGCGCGGTTACGCATCCGCACACGCTGGACGACGAGATTTGCCGCACACTCGAGGCATACGATGTTGACCTTGTGCTGCTTGCCGGTTACATGCGGCTGCTAGGCACGGAAACACTTGGCAGATACGACGGGCGCGTGCTGAACAGCCATCCCGCGCTTCTACCCAAGTTCGGCGGTAAGGGGATGTACGGCAGCAATGTGCATCGGGCGGTTCTTGCCTCCGGCGAGACGGTGACCGGCGTTACAATCCACTATGTCGATGAGCAATACGACCACGGCGATACGCTGGCGCAGTGCGAGGTGCCCGTGTTGCCCGGCGACACGCTCGAAACCCTTGAAGAGCGCGTCAAGGAGCGCGAGCGCGTCTTTTGGGCGGAGACGCTGCACATGCTTGCAACGCAGAGCAGGCTGACGACACGGGACGACACGGGAGGGGCGCATTGCAGCAGATGACTTACCGCGACGCCGGCGTAAATCTCGACGCCGCGCAGGACATCAAGGAGCGTATAAAGGCGATTGTCGCGCCGACGCACGGTTCGCAGGTGCTTGGCGGTGTTGGCGGGTTCAGCGCGCTCTACCGGCTCGGCGGCTACAAAGACCCCGTGCTCGTTTCCAGCACCGACGGAGTGGGCACCAAGCTCAAGCTCGCCATAATGATGGGCCGCTACGACACCATCGGCGAGGACCTGGTGAACGCCTGTATCAACGACATCATCGTGTGTGGCGCGGAACCGCTGTTCTTCCTCGACTACCTCGCAGTGGGAGTTCTCGAAAACGAGGTTGTCGAGGCGCTGATTGCGGGCATGGCTCGCGCCTGCGAGCAGGCGAGTTGCGCCCTAATCGGCGGTGAGACGGCGCAGATGCCGGGCTTGTACGCGGACGGCGACTTTGATATGGCGGGCTTCGTGGTCGGCGCGGTCGAGCGCGATGCCATACTCGACGGTAGCGACATTCGTCCCGGCGACACTGTAATCGGCATCCCGTCCAACGGCTTACACACGAATGGCTACTCGCTGGTGCGCCATGCGCTAGGACTGGACGACGACCCTTCCGCGCTCAACGAAGTCATCCCCGAACTGGGCGAAGGCGTAACGCTCGGCGACGCGCTGCTGATGCCGCATCCGTCCTATGTCGAAGCCGTGCGCCCCGTGCTGCCCGTTATCAAGGGCATGGCGCACATCACGGGCGGCGGATTGGTCGAGAATGTGCCGCGCATCCTGCCGGAAGGCACAGCGGCGCGATTCGACTCGTCGGCGTGGCGAATACCACCGATATTCACGCTGCTGCAAGAGCGCGCCGCCATATCCCGAGAAGAGATGTACCGCGTGTTCAACATGGGCATAGGCATGGCGCTAGTGTGCGATCATGCGGAGGTAGATGCCGTGCTGGAGGTGCTGTCGGATGCGGAGGTTGTGGGCGAAGTGATGGAGGATGAGGGCGGGGAGCACGTGAGTATCGTATAATTTATCTGACGAACCTGATAGTGCAGGTACACGGAGAAATTCAAATGGTCGATATGAGAAACGCCTCCCTTAAGGCTTCACACAAGTGGAAGCCGATTGAGCTGCTCAATTCCGAAGATGAAGAGTACGATTTTCGGGAGATTGATTCCCTGCAGCGGCAGTGGCTGCAAGTCAAGAAAGAAGTGGAATCTTCGACACCGGAGGCATACAGCGCCTTCACTGAACGCTTGACGCGAAGATGGGCAATCGAGACGGGCATCATAGAGGGCATCTACGACTTGGACAGAGGCGTCACCGAAACCTTGGTGAGAGAGGGCATTGCCGCCGATTACATTGAGCGCGGCTCTACAAACAGGGAACCTTCTGAGTTGGTTCAGATACTCAAAGACCATGAGGAATCCGTTAGGTCTGTGATGTACTGGATCGAGCAGAGCCGCCCACTTAATAAGACTTTCATTAAGGCCCTTCACACTCATATATTGAACAGCCAAGACACTCATACCGCCGTAAACCAATTCGGAAATAGATTTGAAGCAACGCTCCGCAAGGGCGAGTTCAAAACTCAGCCGAACAATCCAACTAGGCAAGACGGCAGCGTTCACGAGTATTGCC
>VXRI01000229.1 GCA_009838595.1 Chloroflexota bacterium
GGCGTCCCTGGCAGGATTCGAACCCGCGACCCGCTGCTTAGAAGGCAGCCGCTCTATCCAACTGAGCTACAGGGACGCGCCGAGAGGCTGTTGTGCAATCAAGTGTAGCCAATGCATATATGCCCGGTCAAGCAATGCCAGGAATGGCGACGGGCGGCGTGCCTGATAGCGGCATCGTTGTGGTCTTCACGCGGACGCGCGCCTACGGCATCTGCGTGAAGACGCGGTGCAAGCGGGGCTGGTCGCCGGGCCAAGCTTTGCGAACGCTCACAACTTCGAGCGCGCCAATGTCTGGCAGGGTGGTGAAGTGCCGTTGCACTGCATTGCCGATGGGGCGACTCAGCAGCGCGCCCACCACAACCGCGCCGAGCACGAGGGGTAGGCGCTTCCAGCTGAGTCGGTTGCTTTTGCCTAGCGCCAGCCTAGACAGGATGCCGGAAAACAGCGTCGCCAGTGCTATATTCGTCCCGCAGTGCGGCGATATTGCCATCTCGCTATTACCTGCGTTCAGGCTGCGCCGCGCCGTATCTACAATGCGCTCTAGCTGCTCTGTGGATAGATTGCCGACTATGAAGAATCCCCAAGGCAGGGAATAACCGCCAAGCGGCCCGCGCACGCCTTCCTCTATCATAAGCGAAACGGTGGCGTGTTCGAGCGCATGATTGCGCCGCACTTGTGTTAGTGTCTTTCGGATCACGGAAATGCTCTCTCCTTGTGCCAGTGCCATGTGGGCATCGCCCTTACATTAGATTCTACACTACATCGCGGAAGGAGGTTAAATTGGCTGGAAATCGACTGAAAAGCATTGAATAGGTTTGGCAAGGGGAGAAATTGCAAGAAAATCAAAGAAAAGTGTAGAAAAACGCATTGACCCTTTGCGTGGCTTGACGCTAATATGTGTTCAAGAGGTTTGACAAGGTTTAGAGTGTAGCCACACAGGAGGACACTGATGAGGCGCAAAACCAAGAAGATGCTGGCAGTCGAAGAGAAGTTCAATCAGCCGCTGGAGAAGCTCTTGCCGGAGTTGGTAACGGAGAACGGCCTGTCCGCCACAGCCGATTACCTCGGGGTCAGCAAGGCGACGCTGGGTTACTGGCTGCTGAAGCTGGACATCATCGTCAGGCGGGTCGCCTTGGCTCCCGGCGAGACTCTGGAAGTGAAGCGCGTAGGCTAATAGAAAATTCGCCCGGTCATCCGGGACGCTAAAGGCAAGAAGTGAGCGCCGACATCAATCGGCGCTCTTTCATTTCATGGAACAGAAAATACTTCGTGTTTATGTGTGCTACGCTGATATATCACATCGCGCTGCTCGCTTGGCACACTGATGACAGGTATGACACTGCTGCTGGTGCCGGATGTAGAGACAAGTGCCGAATAGGGCAGGGTAGAGGCAGTGCTATCGTCGTACTGCTTGCAGTGCCTCGCGTTCGCGTTCGCGGTCGATAATCGCGCGGCGCTTGTCGTACAGCCTACGCCCACGCGCAACGGCGAGCTCCACCTTTGCGCGATGCCGCTGGATATACAGGCGCATTGGCACCAGCGTCAGCCCGCGCTCTGACACTTGGCGCGAAAGGCGGATTATCTCGTCCTTGTGCAGCAGCAGCTTGCGCGGCCTAGTCGGCTCGTGGTTGTTGTTCGATCCTGCTGAGTATTGCGCGATATGCATGTTCACCAGCCACAACTCGCCGCTCTCCGGCTTGCCGTAGGCGTCGCTAAGGTTCACACGCCCTTCTCGGATCGCCTTGATTTCCGTGCCGGTGAGCACCATCCCGGCTTCCACGCTGTCTAAGACCTCGTAGTTGCGCCGTGCCCTGCGGTTGTTGACGACGGTGCCGCTCTGCTTTTG
Source organism: Chloroflexota bacterium (assembly GCA_009838595.1). GTDB lineage: Bacteria > Chloroflexota > Dehalococcoidia > Lucifugimonadales > JADFKI01 > Bin90. Next base: position 1,847 of record VXRI01000229.1, read on the forward strand.
CTCTGTTTTTTTCTTCTTGCTCATGCCACCGGCCTCAATGCTGTTGGCGCAGACTGTTCGAGTTCTGCCTCGAGCGTCTCAATCGCCCTTTCGAGCTGCCTGATGTCTTCTTCCTGCGCGTCGCCGTGCTGGACTTCGATGTCCGGCTCTAAGCCATTACGGTCGATGAGCCGTCCGTCCGGCGTGAACCAGCGGGCGAAGGTGATGAAAAGGCCGCCACCGTTGTCCAACTGTCGCAGGATACTGACACTGCCCTTACCGAAGGTCTTCCTGCCGATGACAGTGGCGCGGTCGTGGTCCTGCAGCGCGCCGACGAGGATCTCGCTCGCGCTTGCGCTGAACTGATTCGCCAGTAGCACCATCGGCACCTGCTCAAGCACATCGTCGTTCTGCCGCACAATCCAGTCTTTGCGATTGCCATCGCCGTCCAGTTCGTAGAGGATAAGCCCGCCTTCAAGGAACAGGCTTGTAACATCGACGACCGAGTTCAGCAGCCCGCCAGGATTGTCGCGCAGGTCGAGTACGATGCCTTCAGTGCCCGCTGCCATTGTGTCGCGGATGGTCTCGGTCAGCCTGTCCGCGGTGTCTTCGTAGAAGTTTGTCAGGCGGATGTGCGCAATCCGAGCGCCCGGATCGCTGCGCATCACGACACTCTGCAGTGGGATGACGCCGCGCTCGACCTCAATGACAACGCGCTCGACATCGCCGATGTGCTGGACCAGCAGCCGCACGACGCTGCCGCGCGGTCCGCGAATCTTCGACACTGCCTCAATCAGGCTGATGCCTTCGATACTCTCACCGTCCACTTCTAGGATGGTGTCGCCGGGCCGGATGCCCGCGCGTTCTGCCGGGCTGTTCGCAATCGGCGCAACCACAACCAGCCGCCCGTCGGCGTTCATGGACACATGCGCGCCAATGCCTTCGAAGCGCCCGCGAATGTCCTCGCTTTCCATTCCGAATACATCGGGCCGCACATAGTTCGTGTGTGGGTCGTCCAGTGCCATGAGCATGCCACGGATCGACGCTTCGGTGAAGACTTCCGGATCGAATGTGCCGCGATCGACATGCTCATCCGCGAGCATCGACCAGACTTGCCAGACGATCGCCAATTCTTCCGGCACACCCTCCGGCACTTCGAGCGGCATGTCCTGCGGAATCACCGCAGGGAATAGGGGAGCGTCCAGACCGGAGAAATCGCGCGGAACTTTGGTCGGCATGTCCTGCGCCGCCGATGCGCCGCCGTCGTTCGACGCGTACGGTTCAGGCGTGCTTGAAGGCATGGGGGCCGGCGGCGAGGTTTGTGGTGATGCCGCTGAAGTCGGGGCGCTTTCGCTTACGGTGACGGAAGTCGCTTCCAAAGGCGTTGCATTCTCCGTTTCGCTGCCCGTATCCATTTGGCAAGCTGCGGCCGCACTCGCCAGCAGCGCCACCCCAATCGCCGAGATGCCCAAACGCCTGAAACTGAAACTATAAGGCAATTGTCTTCACCCTGTGTCGTCCTTCTCGTAGTTCGCTTTGTATTCCACCATTTTAACACGCACGCAGAACCATGACATTT
>VXRI01000114.1 GCA_009838595.1 Chloroflexota bacterium
TCAGACACCCTCTAAATTGATTTTGGTAAAAAGTGTAGCATAGGTCCAATTTCTGACAGGAGTTGAACTATGCAGGATGCGCCGATTTCCATACTGGAACAGTTTTCGCAATTGAAGGACCCGCGAGTTGACAGAACGAAGCGGCATAATCTGGCGGAAGTGATAGCCATAGCGATATGCACGGTGATATGTGGCGCGAACGGCTAGACGGATGTGGAGTTGTTCGGCAAGTCAAAGCGGGAGTGGCTGGACACCTTTTTGGAACTGCCCAACGGGATACCTTCACACGACACCTTCGGGCGCGTATTCGCAATGCTGGACGCAGAGCAGTTCGAGCGCTGCTTCATAGACTGGGTGAGCGAGGTAAGCGAGTTGACGAAGGGAGAGGTGATAGCGATAGACGGCAAGACTCTGAGACGGTCTGCGGACAAGGCGAACGGCAAGTCGGCGCTGCGTCTTGTGAGTGTGTGGTCGTCTGCGAACCGTCTGGTTCTGGGGCAGAGGAAAGTTGATGGGCATTCCAACGAGATAACGGCGATACCTGAGTTGCTGCAGAACTTGGATGTGTCGGGCAGCATAGTGACGATAGACGCGATGGGCTGCCAGAAGAAAGTGGCAAGCGGGATAGTGAAACAGGGAGCGGACTATGTGCTTGCCCTTAAAGGGAACCAATGTGAGTTGTACGATGGTGTGAAGGACGCCTTTTTGCAGTGGGACGGAAGTGTGGGCGACTATTATGAGACGGTGGAGAAGTCTCACGGACGGATAGAGACGCGGCGCTGTTGGAGCGTAACGGATAGTGAGTGGATAGACTATCTCAACGGCAAGGGTGAGTGGCCTGCCCTGTCCAGTGTGGCGATGGTGGAGAGTGAGCGAATGGCGGAAGGGGTTGCAACGAGTCAGAAGCGTTACTACATAAGCAGTCTGCACGGGGATGCGAAGTCGCTGCTGCGGTCTACGCGCGCGCACTGGGAAATAGAGAATTCGATGCACTGGGTGCTGGATATGGGCTTCCGCGAGGATGAGAGTCGAGTGAGGAAGGGGAATAGCGCAGAGAACCTGTCGATACTGCGGCGGCTGGCCATGAACCTGCTCAAGCAGGACAGGAGCTTGAAGGTAGGAATAGAAGCCAAGCGCAAGAGGGCGGGATGGGAGGAACAGTATCTACTGAAAATCCTCTCCCGATAAGATGCGATTGCCATGGGGGAACTGGCAGTAAGATTATGCTCGCTGCGCCGGGCGAGAGCTAGACTGCGCCATCGATAGACACATCCAGCACGACGGGTTTGCCTAGCGCAATAGCGTCGCGCAAGGCTGGGGCGATTTCGGATGGGTCGGAAATCTTGATGCCGTGCACGCCCATTGCGTTCGCGATTGCGGCGATGTCGAATGGTGTAGGAAAGTCCATGGCGATGTATTCGCTTTGGGGATTTTCTTCAGCCAGGATTTCGCGCTTGTACAAGTTCATGTTCAACTTGAGCACCCGATACGCGCGGTTGTTGCATATGACATAGACAACAGGGATGTCGGAGTTCGCGGCTGTCCACAACGCTTGTACGGTCATCATCGCGCTGCCGTCGCCGATGATGCCGATAACGGGTCTATCGGGATTCGCCATCTTCGCACCCATCGTGCCGCCCATGCCCCAGCCGAGCGCACCGCCGGTGATACCTAGCAGGCTGCCGGGTTCGTCGAAATCCAGCGCGCCGAAGATGGACGCGCGCGTGGTAACGGAATCGTCCACGATAATCGCGTCGTCGGGCATCGCGGCTGCAATCTCTGCCATCATGCGCTCGGCGGACATCGGACTGATGTCTCTGCGCGATTCGAGCCGCGCCTGCCAAGCCGCTTGCTGCGCTACCTTCTCTTCAGAGACCGATGCGGAGCGTCCTATCGCCGCCTCTCTTGCCGCGCCGCTCATTCGAAGTTCAAGAGCGTCGGCTAGTGCGGCCAAAGCTGTGCGCGGATCTGCGACGATGCCAACTTCTGTCGGCTCCGTCCTGCCTATCTGCGTAGCATCCGCGTCTATGTGAATCAGGCTTACCTCTGGATTCAGCACGCTACCCGAAAAGTAGAAGTATCCAGGAAATACCGGCGTTCCGACCGCTACGACGGCATCCGCGTCCGCCAGAAGCGCCTTGTCATCCGGCATGGAGGGGTTTGCCATGCCGAGATACTGTGGATGGCTGGTCGGGAAGTTCACATGGGAGTAGAAGCTGGCGTAAACCTTCGCGCCAAGTGTTTCGGCTAGGCGCGCTGCTTCTCCGGATGCGTGGGCTCGCCCTACACCATCGCCGACAATCAGCACCGGATTCGTGGAATCTGCGAGAATGTTCGCGGCTTCGTCAATAGCGTTCGCATCAGGGGCAGAGCGCGAGTATGTCTTGTGCGAAGGCACGATACTCACTTCCGCTTCATCATCCAGCGCGTTCGCGGAGAAGGCGATATACACGGGACCCATCGGCGGTGTCTTTGCTTCGTTGAATGCGCGGCGCATCACACTCGGCACTTGCTCCGGGTGTGTTACCTCTGCGCTCCACTTGCAGAATTGGCTGACCATCTCCACGAGATTCGTGCGCCCCTCAGCGAGTTTGCGGATGTCCTTGTTCGCGGAAGTCAGGACGAGCGGCGTGTTGCCCTCTGCAGCGTTGGCGAGCAGGCTGATACCGTTAGCTAGGCCGGTCTCGATGTGCAAGTTGACGAATGCAGGCTCGCCGCGATGGCGGGCATACGCGTCCGCCATGCCCATCGCCGCGCCTTCTTGCGTGGTGAGCATGTATCGAATGTCCGGGTAGTTCTCCAGTTCATCTAGTATGGGACCCTCACTGGTGCCCGGATTGCCGAAAATATATTCAATGCCTTCCGCCCGGAGCATTTCCATCAACGCGCGTTTTCCTGTCATCACTGGCATATCGCAAACCTTTCGAGGATGAGTGATTATCGCTGACGCCATCTTTTAGTCAGATTTGCGTCTCCCCTGCTTCGCGCCACAGGTTGAAACCTGTCGAGCCAACCGTCAGCACAAAGAGTGGATTGATAAGCGTCCACATTTCAAGATGAATGAGACCTACTTCTACAGATTCGTTTTGTGGGAAATAAGTGGCGAACCAGTTCCAGAAGAACCAGAGCGTCAGCACGATGGCGGCGTAGAACAGTAAGTTGACTTGCACGCGCCTAACAGTGAGAGGCGCATCAAAGTCGCTGCCGCGAAGCGCCAACTTGCCGCGGATATTTCTATCCAGAGCCACGATAACGGCCGAAGCCATGAACCAGTTCAGAATAACCCAAATGGGATATTCGCCATCAACATTGTTGTAGAGCGGCGTAATAATCCAGTTCACGCCTGCTAAAGCCGATATTACGATGAGATAGACCGCTGCAACTCGTTTCAGAGCATTCATA
>VXRI01000243.1 GCA_009838595.1 Chloroflexota bacterium
GCGTACATGGACGACCTGCAGACGCTCGACTTAGAGTTCCTGAATCTCAGTGAAAATAATCTGAAGGACTTGCAGACGCTTGTGGCTCTGTCCGAAATCGAGACAATCCAGCGGCTCGCAATACACGGCAACGACCTGAGCGGAGAGTTGCCGCGCACTATGACACGCCTGACGCTGATTCGTCTCTTCTACTTCCACGCCAACCCTGGACTGTGCGCGCCCGCGGACGACGAGTTCCAAGACTGGCTGCGCGGCATCCGCGATGTTCTGGGCGACACTTGCACCAGTGGCAGCCCGACCGATGCGCCAGCACTGCAATCATTCGGCGACGAATTCGCCGCAATGATGTCCGTATCGGGCGAAGCAGAGGACGATCACAGCCTGCTGTCTCAATAGTCAACGAGCAGCGACTAAACCAAACATTCCCATATCATATTTATGGCAGTCACATCAGCGCAAAGGATAGCGAATGACTACGAATGCCCACCGCTCACATGGACAATCTGAACTTGCCTTGAATGATACCCCCAATCAAGACAACGGACATCAGCACGGCAACGACCGGGAACAAGCGGCGCACGATGATTGCGGACACAGCCATTGCGGCGAAGCGCGGTTCAGCGTGGAGGAAGCCCTAGAGCGCATTCTCCGCCACTTCCAGCCGTTGGAAGCCGTGCGTGTGCCATTGCTCGAGGCGCTGGGCCAGGTGCTATCCGAAGACGCGCTGGCAAGTCACGACATCCCTCCACTCGACAACTCTGCGATGGACGGCTATGCGTTGCAGGCGGCAGATTTGCAGAACGCATCGGCGGACAACCCGATAAAGCTGCATGTGTCGGGCATCATCGCGGCGGGTGATATGCCGACCATCGAAGTTACGCAGGGCAACGCCGTGCGCATTATGACCGGCGCGCCCGTGCCGGACGGTGCCGACGCTGTTGTGCCGTTCGAGGTTACCGACGAGATGGATCGGCGCGCGTCCGGCACAACGCTCTCGGAAATCGGCGTGCACTATCAGGCGGCGGTCGGGGACCACATCCGCCCGGCTGGACAGGATGTGCGTAATGGCGAGATAGTACTGCCGGTGGGAACCATGCTGCGCCCATCGGAAATCGGCGTTCTGGCATCGCTCGGGCATGATGCAGTGAGCGTGCTGCGCCGTCCCGTCGTCGCCATTCTCGCCACTGGCAATGAGCTGCTTGAACCGGGTGCACCGTACAGCCCAGGCATGATATACGACAGCAACACATACTCCGTCGCCGCCACCGTACTCCGCTTTGGCGGCGTCCCCAAGCTCATAGGCATCGCCCGCGACAACCTTGAATCTATGAACGCCAGCCTGCGTGCCGGGCTAGACTCGGACATGATGGTAACATCGGCGGGCGTGTCCAATGGCGATTACGATATGGTGAAGGATGTGCTGGCGCAGCACGGCGAGATAGACTTTTGGTCAGTGCGGATGCGTCCCGCCAAGCCGCTTGCCTTCGGCGTGTTGAACGCGGACGAGGGCAGGAAAGTGCCGCTGCTTGGTCTGCCCGGCAACCCGGTTAGCGCGATTGTTGCATTCGAGCAGTTCGGCAGGGCAGCGATACGCCGCATGCTTGGTAAGCCCGACATGCCCAAGCCGACAATCAGCGCCGTCCTAGACGAGCCAATCTACAACGGTGACGACCGACGAGTGTACGCGCGCGCAGTAATTCGTCGCGAAAACGGCGTTTATCGCGCGTCCCTAACCGGCGAGCAAGGCTCTAACCTGCTCACATCAATGGCGCGCGCTAATGGACTTGCCATCTGCCCGGAGAACATCCCCGTCAAGAAACAGGGCGAGACCGTCCAAGTCCAAATGCTAGATTGGACCGAAGATACTTTCTAGCAGCCAAACATCGCGCTACCACTCGCAAATTGCTCTCTCCCTCAACAGTAAGATTCATCGCAACGAGGGAGAGTCCAATAGTGCAATGCTGGCGATGCGGCGAATAGGTCTGTCATCCGCTAAATTCATTCGATAAGTACCTTCCTACGACCAATCACGAACACACGGAACAATCGCAAATATCCCGTACCGACCACCCGACTAATCACACCGGAGGGCACTAACCTTGGCCAGCGAAGAAATCACGCAGAGCAGCGATGGCAGCGGAAGTAGCCGCAAGTTCATCATATCTGAAGAGCATGCGGCGGAAATAGGTGCGGCATTGCCGCTGATGATAGCTAACCGTCTCGGCTACATGGACAGGCAGGCGCTCGAAGAAGAGCCGACCGTCGATTCCGACATCGCGCCCTACATTGACCTCATAGTCGCCAGCAGCAGCCACGACGCGGACTACCTGTTGCCCGACACGCCGCTCAAAGAAGCCATCTTTCGCATCATCCTAGCCAATGGCAATGAGCCGATGAGCGCCCAGCAGATAAGCGAAATCCTAATCGAGCGCTGGGCAATGTCCGCCTACCCGCGCAACCTATCCGTCGAAGTAATAGTCCGCCTATTGGAACACAGCGCCAACTACTGCATCGTCCCCGCCTAGTAGCCGGATGCCGAATAGGCGTGATTTTCGGCGAGCAGTGGATAGCAATTGTGGGACTGACGGTAGGCGCAATCGGCTTGGTCGTGTCGGCGATTGCATTAGTTGTAGCCGTCTGGCAAGTTAAAAGGACACAGACCGCGACCGAAACGCAACACAAACTGCGAGAGAAGCCCGCGAAGCCGTGCAACGGGTAATATCGGTGTCGGATTTGTCGCAGGCGAGTGAACAGATAGAGTGCCTGGAAAGATATATCAGAAACGAGCAATGGCGGCGTACGCTTGACCATTATACGCTGCTGAGATAACTGATCATTGGTGTAGAGGTTCGCCTGAAGGTTTCAAAACTCATCGTCATCCTGCACGATATAACAAGAGAAGGCAAAGGTAAGATGGAAGCGCACGGTGTCAAAAGACCGCTACTCTACAAATTTTCATCCTTACGCAGTAACGATTAAGCGATTCCCCGTAGAAACAATGTGCACTTCTCATGCTTACTCGTTGGATATGCTGGCACTTGCGAAATAGATAAGCTACGAATTGAGAATAGCCCGGGTCAGGCGGATTATGACACCTTGCATGAGATATTCACGCTTGCCCAAAATCATCCTGAACATGTATAGAAAAGGCCGGATACGCTGCTCCAAGAACTCGAAAGCAGATAATTCTACATTTCCGTCTCTGTTCTGACCCAAATGAGGGGCTGTTCATCAGCGCGTCCCCAGCTGCGCCGCCAGCGTCCGCCGCGTGAAATCCGCCAGTGCCTTGATCGCGGTTTCTAGGGCGGGTTCCCAGTTGGGGGATAGGGATTCCATTGGGAGGCGCACTTGCGTGTTGCCGATTTCGGCTTGGCGGCTTAGCCCTCGCTGCATT
>VXRI01000336.1 GCA_009838595.1 Chloroflexota bacterium
AGTAAATCTCGTCACCCCAGGTGTTGCCGGACGCCTCCAATGGTAGCGCTTCCCATACCAAATCGGCTGTCGCGCTGTCGTTCAGCCTCGCCGTCACGGACACCTCGCTCGCCGTGATTCTGATTCTTCGGTCGCCCATTTGCGTCTGCCCCTTCACAATTCATTACCGTCCGTCATATACTCACGGCGAATTATAGCCGAAAATGGCAGAACCTTGTGTTATGCGGTATCTTCATACGGGCAGCGTGGCAATGACAGCATCAGGATATATTCTGGCGATAGACCAAGGCACTACAGGCACGACCGCCCTGCTGGTGGACGGCTCCGGACGTGTCGTCTGGCAGACATACCGCGAGATTGTGCAGATTTACCCGCAGCCGGGCTGGGTCGAGCACGACCCGAACGACATCTTCGAATCGGTGATTGATACGGTGGACGAACTGTTGGAAGCGACCGAAATTGGCGTGCGGCAGATTAACTCAATCGGCATCACGAACCAGCGCGAGACGACAATAGTCTGGGAGCGTAGCACGGGCAAGCCGGTGTTCAACGCAATAGTCTGGCAATGCCGTCGGACTGCGCCGCTCTGCGACACGCTGAAGGCGCGCGGACTGGAAACCGATGTCGTGGAGAAAACCGGGCTGCCCATCGACGCGTACTTCCCCGCGACCAAGATTCGCTGGTTGCTCGACCACATACCCGACGGACAACAGCGCGCCGAGAATGGCGAGCTCGCATTCGGCACAGTCGATTCGTGGCTGATGTGGCAGCTGACCAACGGCACTCTGCACGCGACCGATGTTACGAACGCCTCACGCTCAATGCTATACAACATCGACACGCTCGAATGGGACTCGGATTTGCTAAGTGCCCTGGACATTCCCGCCGCCATGCTGCCAGCAGTACAGCCGTCGAGCGGCGTATTCGGCTACACGGGTGGCAACTTCTTCGGCGGGCAGGCGATACGCATAGCGGTCGTTGAGGGCGACCAGCATGCGGCGCTGTTCGGGCAGGCGTGCTTTGAACCAGGCATGGCGAAGAACACTTATGGCACTGGATCGTTCATCCTCATCAACAGCGGCGCAGAACGCGTGCACTCACAGCACGGCTTGCTGTCTATCATCGCTTGGGGTATCGGAGACAGTGTAACTTACGGCTTGGAGGGCAGCATATTCTCCACCGGCGCGACCGTGCAATGGCTGCGCGACGGCTTGCAGTTGATTGAAGAGTCGTCAGATGTGGAAGCTCTCGCGGCATCAGTCGAGGACAACGGCGGCGTATATCTCGTGCCGGCGTTCACCGGGCTAGGCGCGCCACACTGGGACATGTACGCACGCGGCGCAATGCTTGGCATCACACGAGGCACTGAGCGTGGCCACATCGCGCGCGCCGCCCTAGAATCGACCGCATACCAGACACGCGACGCGATGGACGCGATGAAGCGCGACGCAGGCTTAGATATTCCGCTGCTGCGCGTGGACGGCGGCGGCACCGCGAACGGACTGATGATGCAGTTCCAAGCCGACATTCTCGGCATACCCATCGAGCGGCACGCCATCGCGGAGACGACCGCGCTTGGCGCTGCGTATCTAGCCGGACTCGCCACCGGCTTTTGGCAAGACATGACCGAAATTGCGCAGAATTGGGCGAGCGACAAACGCTTCGAGCCGACAATGAGCGTCGACCGCCGTGATAGGCTGTACGCTGAGTGGCAACGCGCGGTGGGAAGAGCGAAGGATTGGGAGCGGGTATAGTCCAAAGTCATTTAGCCATTCAGTCAGTCAAGAATAACCAAATTATCAGACCCGTTTGAAATTACATTGCCCGCCCTAACCTTCCATCAAGGGGGCGGGAACTACAGAAAATCAGAACAGAAATCGCTAGGAGAGAACCATGCCTACCGTCCAAGCAGACCGACTGCAGAACATAGCTGCGCAGCTCCTCATCGGGGCGGGCGCGAGCGCGGAGGAAGCCGCCATAGTCTCGCGGCACTCCGTAGGCGCGAATCTTGCCGGTCATGATTCACATGGGATTATCCAGATTCCCACATACATTGACCGCGCCAAGCGTGGGCATATTGTGCCCGGCGCGCCGTTCGACATAATCCGCGAGACATCGACCACTACGGTGATAGACGGCAATTGGGGTTTCGGCTATGTCGTGTCGGAGCGGGCGATGGAGATTACCATCGAAAAGGCGAAGCAGCACGGAGTCGCCGCCGCTACGGTGTTCCGGCAGAGCCACGTCGGGCGTGTCGCGGACTACCCGATTATGGCATCCCACGAGAACATGATTGGCATAATGACCGCCGACTCCGGCAGGTCATCCAAGGGCGTAGTGCCATTTGGCGGACGCGAGCCGCGTCTTGGCACGAACCCGATCTGCATCGCCATGCCCAGCAATCTCGAAGGCCCAATGTTTATCGATATGGCGACTAGCGCCGTGGCGGCAGGCAAGCTCGGAGTTGCGGTCGCGCGCGGCGCATCGGTGCCGGAAGGCTGGATTATCGACAAGGACGGCAATCCTTCGACCGATCCTAGCGACCTGCGAAACGGCGGCGCGGTGCTGCCGCTAGGCGGTCCGGAAGGGCATAAGGGATACGGGCTGTCCGTGATGGTCGAGATTCTATCGGGCATTCTCACCGGGCTTGGCTTCGGGCACGATCCATCCGGTCGCCACAATGACGGCTGCTTCCTTGCCGCATTCAACGTGGATACATTCCGTCCGGTCGAAGAGTTCAAACAAGAGGTAACCGAGTTCGCGCAGTACCTGAAGAACACGCCCACCGCCGCCGGATTCTCCGAGGTCTTCTACCCCGGCGAACTAGAGCACTTGAAAGAGCAGACGCTATTGCGCGACGGCATCACTGTCGAAGACAGCACTTGGAGCGCGCTCAAAGCGCTCGCCGACGAATATAGGCTGACTGAATCGCTTGATATGGCATAGCCGTACATCTGAGTGGAAACGCTAATTGTCAATCAATCTCTTGAATTGACTGTAAGTTATAAGGTGTGCCTGATGAACGAAAGGCCGGAACGTAGATTATCTAGCCCAATCAAGGCAGCAATTGTTGTTGCTGGTTCCGCTGCATTCCTGTTAAGTGTTGCAGTATTGGCGTTCTATCTAGGATGGCTGCCCAATCCGTGGCTATTTTTCAAATCTTCGGAACATTCGGCGCGATACTACCCTGATAACACTTTAGTTTATGCATGGCTCACGCTCAATCCTAGAGATGGTCAGCGCGGTCACATGATAGACATTTGGAACAGGTTAGGAGAATACTCAGCTTTTCGAGAATGGAAAGATGACACACAAGATACTATATGGCGGGAAACCGGCACAGATATGGAAGACGACCTACTGCCTTGGTTCGGCCCTGAGGTTTCAC
>VXRI01000237.1 GCA_009838595.1 Chloroflexota bacterium
GTCATCAGCAACCCCTACTTCCAAGTCGGCAGCGGCGGCGGTGGTTGCGCCTGCTGCGGCGGTGGGGGTTGTGGCGGTGGTGGAGGCTGCGGCGGAGGCGGCGGTGGTTGCGCTTGCGGCCAATAAGCCTTCAATTACCTAACACAGTCTCACTGGTTTGAACTCACTGCGCGGCGGGATGACATGTTCGTCCCGCCGCGTCCCGTATAATTGCCGTTCTTTGCATCGGTATTCTCGGCGCGTGTTGGTGTCCATATTCCTCATCCCCGCGCAGGCAGGAATCCACACGGTTGATGAGCGCCCATTTTTGCAACACCGGCACACATTGAGAATGCCCTTTGCGTCCCTTGCCCTTTCTTTGATTTACGGAAATGTTAAGATAAGAACAAGCTGAATCTCGCATTTTCTGATATTCTATCGCAGGTCCCTACTTGCTCTTTCGCCTCATCGACCAGTTCCTCACCGATCCGTTCGCAGCGCTCATTAGCCTCGCCGCGTTCGCCGTGGCGCTCATCATCGGCATCACAGTGCACGAGTTCAGTCATGCTTGGTCGGCAACGCAGCTCGGCGATAACACCGCGCGAGATCAAGGTCGGCTCACGCTCAATCCCGTCTCGCACCTCGATCCGATTGGCACGATTCTGATATTCGTCGCCGGATTTGGTTGGGGCAAGCCCACGCCCGTAACACCCGCGTTCCTACGCATTGGCGAGCGCCCGGGAATGGCCATCGTGGCACTCGCCGGCCCCATATCCAACATGATTGTGGCGACGCTTGCCGCGCTGCCATTCAGGCTCGGCACGGTGTCCGGCGGCGGAATAGACGCGCAGTTCCTTCAGGCGCTGGTGCTCTGGAATGTCGTGCTGGCGCTATTCAACCTGCTCCCCATCGCGCCGCTCGACGGCTTTAAGGTCGCGCTGGGCATACTGCCACGCGTCATAGCAGCGCCGTTCGCTCGCACCGAGCGATTCGGCATGATAATCCTGTTAGTCATCGTGCTTGCCGACAGCGTGCTGAATACAGGGATCCTAAGCCGCATACTATTCCCAGCCATCACCGCACTGGTGAAATTGCTGCTGGGTGTGTAACGATAGCGCACCATCTGTGATAGACTTTCAGTAAGAGCATTATCGGAAGTCGTTAAAAACACCGGCAGCGGCAAGACGAAGCAGGAGGTGCGATTTGGAGCGCATTACCATCATAGGGACGGGCGTTGTAGGCGTGTCTTTGGGGCTTGCCTTGAAACGCGCCGGCCTGCGAAACACCGAGATTGTGGGCAGCTCCGGCGACAGAGATGCCCTGAAGGTCGCGTACAAGGCGGGCGCTTACGACGAGGAAACATCGAACCTCCGCAACGCCGTTCGCGGCGCGCAGATGATAGTTCTAGATTCGCCATTCACGCAGACGCGCGAGCTGTTGAATGCCATCGCGCCCATCGTGGAAGACGGCTGTGTAGTTACCGATACATGCGCCGCCAAGGTCAAGGCTATCGAATGGGCAGACGATCTCCTACCGCCCAACGCCAGCTTTGTCAGCGGCCGACCTCTGGTCCGCAAGCCGCACTCCGTTCTTGAAGACGCATCCGCAGACCTGTTTCAAGGTGCGAAATACTGCATTTCTCCGTCCAATTCCGCCGATGAGACTTCTGTGAAAACCGTTGTCGGAATGGTAGAACTAATCGGTGCAAAGCCGTTGTTCCTTGACCCACACGAACACGACAGTTACGCGGTCGCCATGGAAGTGCTTCCCACCGTCCTGTCGTCCGCGTTCGTAACCACCACCGCCGGCAGCGAATCATGGCGCGAGATGCACCAGCTCGCCGCCGCCACATTCGCCGAATACTCGCGCCTCGCATCCGAAGACCCCATAGACAACGAAGCTGCCTGCTACACAAATACCGAAGCGCTCGTCCACTGGTTGGACGAGTACATCACCGAGCTATACTCGTACCGTAATATGCTCAAAGAGTCCAACAACGACGAACTTGTCGAAACCTTCATCAAGGCATGGGAAGGCAGAGCGCGATGGGACGCCGGTGCCGTCGTCGATACGGGCGAGAACACGCTGCCGACCGCCGGGCAGTCGATGGCAACCGCATTCTTCGGCGAAAAGCTCACACAGCGCTACCAGCAGATGACCGGCGGCGACGACAAGAAGAAGTCGTGGACATACCTGCGCAACCGCTAATGCCCGCGCAAACGACAGACGACAGCACGGGCAACGACAAGTACAATCCAATTGTCATCGTGCTGTCGGGTCCGTCCGGTGTGGGCAAAGACTTGCTGCTATCCCGCCTTCACTCGTCTGGCGGCAATTACCACTTCACGATAACTGCGACGACCCGCGCAATGCGTGCCGACGAGCAAGAAGGTGTGCCTTATCACTTCGTCAGCAAGACGCAGTTCGAGGCAATGATTGCGGACGATGCCCTACTCGAATGGGCGAATGTCTATGGCAACTACTACGGCATCCCCAAGTCGCAGGTTGCCGATGCCCTGAGTCGCAGGCAAGATGTCATACTAAAAATCGATGTACAAGGCGCGGCGACCGTCCGCAAAGTCGCCCCCGACGCGCTCTTCATATTCCTAGCGCCGCCAAGCGCCGACGAACTCGCCCGCAGACTGCGCGGACGCGGCACAGAAGACGCCAATGCCCTGCAACGCCGCATCAACCACGCCCATCATGAAATGCAGCGCGCCGCAGACTTCGACTACACCGTCATCCACGAAACGGACGGCACCAACAAAGCAGTGCGCGAAATCGAAGCCATCATTCGCAAGGAACGCGAACGCAGGATAGCGAAAAACCGGATATAGGCAAGATATGAACCCCTGGCTTGAAATGAGCATAAGATATGCGAACCAGAGAAACTATCTTGACGACCTCTTCCGCGTGTATCCGACCATTCCCGAAGGAATTAGGCCCGAAGGAATTAGGGATATCGACGGCGCGATATGGGAAGAAGTTGTCAGCGCATTTAACGATAGAAACAACACCGCGTTAATCGAAAGCCTGCTCAAACTGGAACTGTTTCCGATAAAGGATTCCCATGTAGCCTATCTGAAACGGGATAAGAGCGCATTAGAGCGTAACCCCGCTACAGTTGCCCGGCTTTGTGGCCGCATTTATGAGTTAGGGCTCGATAAGATATTTGAACGCTCATCCGAACCAAAGGAAACAAACCGTCAAATGGGTCCACACTTTCAGAGATGGCTGGACCGGAAATCATTGGGATTGGAACCTGTCGGACTAGACGAATTTGCTGCCACAGATGATAACGCTATTCTTGCCGCGAGTGATATTGAGAAGGGGGCTTACGCCAAGGAATACCTAACCCGATGTGCAAGTTTTCAGTTTAGCAGTTTGGAGATTTGCAGAGGTGGAT